>JBDKJZ010000204.1:0-9029 GCA_039796375.1 Pseudomonadota bacterium | reverse complement strand
TCGAAACATTCGATTCCGAGGCTTCGCCAGGCGCTTAGGATCGGTTCAGGGCCGGCTTCGTCGCAGAGCGCGATGACACATCCGCCGCCTCCCGCACCGGTCAACTTTGCGCCCAAAGCACCGGCTTCTCGTGCGCACTGGCAAGCGACCTCAATCGCCTCCGTTGAGAGCATCCAGCCGGCGAGTAGCATCTGGTTGTAGTTGAGTAACGTCCCGAGCCCCTTGAGATCGCCGGCGGTCAGCGCCAACTCAGCGTTTTTCACTAAGGTGCGAATTGCTTCCAAGTTCTGGCTAAAGAGCTCAGGCTTACGGTCCTTCTGACGGGCGACGCTAGCGACCATTTCTTTGGTTGATGAGGCGGGACCCGCGACAGCGATCGCCAGCGGTAACGCCCGCGGCAGCGAAAGTGGCACGAAGCCCTTGCCCCGCTCAAAACGAATGCAGCCGCCGCTCAGGGCACACGCAGCATCTACCCCTGAGGGGTTCCCGTGAAAGACCTCCTCCCAGGCGTGGGTCCCCGCGAGCAACTGGGCGTCGCTCACCTGTTCACACTGTTCGGCAACGGCGCGGGCGATAGCGACCCCAAGCGCGGCGGAAGCCCCTAACCCAACGCCAACGGGGATCGCTGAGCGCGCCCTGACGACCACGTCAAGGAGACCCAACTGCGCGAGCAGCGCGGCGAACGCGCGGCTCACTTCATCGTCCTTGTGGGCGATGCGGTCGTCGATCACGAGCTGCGGGCCGCTGCCTTTCGGCGCGATGGAAGCGGTCGCCTCTACGCCGCGTTCGATCCCGACGGCGATCGCGGGCACGCCGTAGACCACGGCGTGCTCACCGCACAAGATGACTTTCCCTGAAGCGAAGGCCACTTGGACTACATCCCCCGGTCGACCAGGGCGGTGATCGCGGACCGGAACAACGCCTCCTCGGCTTTGCCCAGCTTCATACGCGTCAACGCCGCCACCGCCTCAAGCGTGAGCTCGGCGATCTTGGCTTCAGTGGCTGCGCGCGCCCCGCTGCTCTCCAAGGCCGCGACACCCTTCTTGAGCTGGCTGGTCGTAGCCGAAGCCTCGCCGAAGCAGCGCCGCAGTGCGTTCTTTTCAGCTTCGGTACCGTTAGTGAGCGCTTGCTGCACGACCCAGGTCCACTTGCCGCTCCGCAGATCGCTTGCGAACGGTTTTCCGGTCTTCGCGGGATCGCCAAACAGGCTCAAAAGATCGTCACGGATCTGAAACGCCACGCCGACCGGGTTCGCGAACGCGCGCAGCTTCTTCAGTTGTTTCTCACTGGCGGAGGCGAGCACCGCACCCAGCTCCAGCGGCCCACTGACCGTGTAGCTGCTGGTTTTCAGGCGATAAATCAACTCAGCGTCACGACACAAACCGATGACGTCCAGCTGTTGTCCCAAGACCGCGTCCAGCTGCATCCGCTGGAAGACGTCGAGGGCACCGGCCAGGCGCTTGTGTTTGCGCGCGGCCAGCAGCAAACGTTGATTGGCCAGCGCGACCAGGTAGTCGCCCGCGAGCACCGCGCCGCAGGCGGCCCGATGAGGAATAGCGGTAGCGAGCGGGACGGCATGTTGGACTTCGGCGGCGAGCTGCTCGAATGCCCGTTCCAGAGCCGCGTGTACGCTCGGGCCGCCGCGCCGCTCGGCGTCCTGGTCCATCCAGTCGTCGTGCACCAAGAAGTAGCTCTGCAAGAGCTCCACCGCGACGCCGCATTCAAGCAACATGCGCCAGTCGCTCTGAGCGGCGTAGCGCACGTCGCCACTTTGCGACCTCGCCCAGCGAGCCGACCGCTTGTCGTTTTTATCGACGCGTTGACCGCTCGCGGCGACGAACCCCAGCACCACGAGACCCGCGCGGAGTCGCTTGCCGCCGCGCAGGCTCAGGTCCTTAGCCGCCGTCAGGGTCGCGAGGACCTCCGGCCCGAGGCGCCCCGCGCCGGCGAGTTCGTCGTCAAAAGCCGTCGCTAGCCGAGCGTCGACGCTTTGTTTAACGCTGTCGAGCAGCGCCAAGAAAGGAGCGAGAGAAGGGGCAGCGGTGGATTGCCCAGCGAGTTGTGCGGCCATTGGCGCGGGAGACTAAGGGCGACGTTTAAGGGTGTCAACCTGAGCGGTGAGGCTTATAAGGGATCCTTCCAATGAGCGACATTCAGTCCAGAAAGACCGACCACTTGGACCTTGCGGCAAAGGGGGACGTTGCGTTTCGACACAAGACCACCCTGTTCGACTGCGTCGACTTGGTCCACGACGCTCTGCCTGAGCTCGCGCTCGACGAAGTCGACTTGAGCTGCACCGTGCTCGGGAAGCCGCTCCGTGCGCCGTTGCTCATCGCGGCCATGACCGGCGGTACCGATCGCGCTGGAGAAATCAATCGAACCTTGGCTCGAGTCGCCGAACGACGCGGCTATGCGTTCGGCCTTGGCAGTCAGCGACCGATGTTAACCCGGCCCGAAACTAGGACCTCCTTTGATGTGCGTAGCGCCGCACCAGCCGTCCTGCTGCTGGGCAACCTCGGGGTAGTGCAAGCTTCGCAGATGACCACCGCTGAGGTGGCGGCGCTGGTACGGGCGGTCCAAGCCGACGCGCTGTGTATTCACCTGAACCCCGCGATGGAGGTCGTTCAGCCGGAAGGCGATCGGGATTTTCGCGGCGGTCTAGCCACATTGACGCGCCTTCAGAGGGAGCTGCCGGTGCCGGTGATCGCTAAAGAGACCGGCTGCGGCATCAGCGCTGCAGCGGCGGGGCGCCTTCGCGCAGCTGGAATCGAACATGTCGATGTTTCCGGCGCTGGTGGGACTTCCTGGGTGGCCGTCGAAACGCAACGGGCCTCCGAAGGCCAGCGTCAGCTGGGTGAGCTGTTTTGGGACTGGGGTATTCCCACCGCCGCCAGCGTGCTCGCCACCGCCCCGCAGGGGTTTCAAACCGTGATCGCCACTGGCGGCATGCACAATGGTCTGCAAGCGGCTAAGGCGCTGGCGCTTGGCGCTCACCTGGTTGGGATAGCCCGGCCTGTCCTCCAAGCCTACGAACGCGGCGGTGAGACTGAGGCTGACCGCTTCCTGGCACAGGTCGAGCTAGAGCTGCGCACTGCGCTGCTGCTCACGGGCTCGAAGAATCTCAAACAGCTTCGCGCTGCGCCGCGCCGCGTGCATGGCGAGCTGCGCGATTGGCTTACAGTCTGGCAAGCAGAGTAGCACGACCGTCGCTACGGTCAGTCCTTCTTGGGCAGCACCGCCGGGGGTGGGTGAGAGTGCGCCATGCTTGAGTCGCGGCTGGTGTACGCAGCTTTGGACAGCTCGGCGTAGAGCTCGCGACCGCCTCGTAGGTCGTTTTTTTGCTGGAGCAGCCGAAGCAACCGAGTGAGCGCCTGCGGCGCGGCGATTCGGTTCATCCTAACGGAGAGCTTCACCTGCAGAAACTCATATCGGGCCATCTCGTCGGCGCCGATCAGCTGGGCGGCAGCCCCGGACGCCGCTCCTGAGCCGACAGTTGAACCGGGTGCTGGGGGGCGATAAGAGGCGCGGGCTGTGGGATCGGCTCCCGCGGCGGCGAGGTGCTCACCAGCGTTCTCGAGCATCATTTCCGCCTGGTTCAGATCGCCGGCACTCATCGCTTCGTCGGCGGCGTCCAGCTCGAGGGAGACTTTGGCCAATAGGGCCGGATTGGCGGGTGTCGCTGTGTGGGTCCCCATAGGTTCGGGCAGCGTACCAAAATTCGCGCATCCGTCGAGCGAATCCGCGTGCTATGTGACTCCGGTGACTGGAGCAAGCGCGGGGGGAAGGTCCTCACTACATTGTTTAGTGGTGGAAGATTCACCTATGATGAGGCAACTGCTGGTGTTCGCGTTAGCGCGCATTCGGGGCCTACATGTGGTTGAGGCTGAAGACGGTATCGATGCGCTGCGCCGACTCAACTCCGCGCAGTTCGATCTGATGATCACCGACATCAACATGCCGATCATGGACGGGCTGAAGTTGGTGGCTAGGGTCCGAGGTGATGAGAAACACAAGCAGATGCCCATCGTGGTGATCACCACCGAGAGCGCCGAGGAAGATCGGCAGCGCGCGGAGCGCCTGGGCGCTAACGCGTTCATTACGAAGCCAATTCAAGCGCCGGACGTGGTCGCTACGATCAAGCGGCTCTTGGCGCTGACCGACTGACCACGCCGTAGGGGAAACTGATTGGCGCGCCACGAGCGGGTAAGAGTCAAGATTTGCGGCATCACGCGGGCGGAAGATGCGCTCGTCGCTGCGCGGCTCGGGACTGAGATGCTCGGGCTCAATTTTGTGCCGAGCTCCAAACGCTACGTCACCGTCACTGCTGCCCGCGCCGTGATGGAGGCGCTGGAGGTCGAGGGTTTGCAGGTGGAGTGGGTGGGGGTTGTGGCGGACATGTCCGTCACCGACTTAGTCGCGCTGCGTCGTGCGTCGGGTGTTCATTGTTTGCAGTTACATGGGCATGAACCGCCTGAGGTCCTCACGCGTTTGTTCGAGCTCGATCCAGCGGCGCACTATCAAGCGCTGCGAATCGGGGATCAGAGTGACATCGCGAGCGCTGCGGTGTTCCCCGGTGAGCGACTCTTGGTGGACGCGAAGGCGGACGGCGCGCTCGGCGGCAGCGGGCACCGCTTCGATTGGACCTTGGCTAAGCCACTCGCCCAAACGCGTGCTCTGCTCCTTGCCGGTGGCCTGACGCCAATGAACGTCGCTCAAGCCGCCCTCCAGGTTCGCCCCTGGGCGGTCGACGTTGCCAGCGGGGTGGAATCTGCGCCGGGTGTGAAGGATCCAGCCAAAATGGCGACTTTCGTCCAAGAAGTGCACCGCATCAGCGTCGGTTGATGCCCGGGCGCTCATGGGCCTCCTGCGCCTCGGTATGGGCGCAGCCTAAACCGCTCGGCCGGATGCGCGTGGCGGTGCTTAGCGGCGCTTGGCAGTGGGGCAGGCAGCGCACTACTCAAGCACTATGACTACTTCGTCTGCGAAACCGGGCTACTACGGCGAGTTTGGGGGGCGCTTCATCGCCGAGACCCTCGCCGTCGCGTTTGCTGAGCTCGAACGCGCCATGCAGGAGGTGCTGCCGACGGCCGCGTTTCAAGAGCGCCTGCAGAGCTTGCTCAAGGACTACGTGGGTCGCCCGACCCCTCTCTACCGCGCGACCCAGCTAGAGCAAGTATACGACCCGAATCGCGCGTTCTTATCTGAGCTGTGGCTCAAGCGTGAAGACCTGTGTCACACCGGCGCCCACAAGATAAACAACGCGCTGGGCCAGTTGCTGTTGGCTAAAGAACTCGGCAAGACGCGCATCATCGCAGAGACCGGTGCGGGACAACACGGCGTCGCGACGGCGACCGCAGCGGCGATGTTGGGGCTACCGTGTGAGGTGTACATGGGGGCGGTCGACGTCGAGCGGCAGGCGCCGAACGTGGGTCGCATGCGCATGCTGGGTGCGAAGGTCATTCCTGTGACATCAGGGTCGAAGACACTGAAAGACGCCATGAACGAGGCGATGCGCGATTGGGTGACGAACGTGCGCACCACGCACTACTGCGTTGGCTCTGCTGCGGGGCCACATCCTTATCCGCAGCTGGTCAGCGAGCTGCAGCGCGTGATCGGTGATGAAGCGCGCCGACAGTTCGAGGCGCAGACGCTATGCGGGCGCGCCCGTCCCGATGTCGTGGTCGCGTGCGTCGGCGGCGGTTCGAACGCGATCGGCATGTTCAAGGCGTTCCTCGGAGACGCCGAGGTGGCCGTCTATGGCGTCGAAGCCGCGGGCCTCGGAACGGACACCAACCAGCACGCCGCCACCTTGACTGCGGGGCGCGTCGGGGTGCTGCACGGCGCGCGCACGATGGTGCTCGCGGATGACAACGGCCAAATTCTCGAGGCCCACTCGATCAGCGCGGGGCTCGACTACCCAGGGGTCGGGCCTGAGCACGCATTCTTAATGAAGACGGGCCGCGCCAGCTATGTGTCTGCCAAAGACGACGAAGCGCTCGCAGCGGCCCATCTGGTCGCGCGTCGCGAGGGCATCATCGTCGCCTTAGAAACGGCCCACGCGTTCGCCAAAGTGACGGAAATCGCCAAGCGCGAAGCGCTTCGTCTCGGGCGTCCCGTGAGCGTGGCCCTTTGCTTATCAGGACGAGGTGACAAGGACCTCGCCACGCTGCTAGAAGCGTTGCCCCCCAATGCCAACACGCACTGAGCAGTTCTTTTCAGACGCAGCCCGCGACAAGCGCACGGCCTTAGTGGCGTACCTGACGATCGGCTATCCCAGCGTCGAAGATTCGCTCGCCTGTGCTCGGGCGGCGCTAGCCGCGGGTGCGGACATCCTTGAGCTAGGGGTCCCTTTCAGCGATCCAACAGCGGATGGTCCAACCATCGCGGCGGCAAGCTTCGAAGCGATCCAGCGCGGGGGTTCGCTCAGGGCGGCCTTGGAGATCGCGCGCACATTGAGAGCTGAAAGTGACGCCGCTGGTTCGAACAAGATCCTGATCGTGTTCACCTATTGTAACCCCATCTTCGCCTATGGCGAAGCGGCGCTACCGCCCGCAGCGAAAGCCGCAGGTGTCGACGGTTTGCTTGTGGTCGACTTGCCGCCTGAAGAGGGCGAAACCTTCAGGCGCAGCTGCGCCGAACACGACCTCGCGGTCATTCCGCTGCTGGCACCGACGAGCGATAGCGCCCGTGAGCAAGCTGCGTTCGCAGGCGCGAGTGGGTTCGTGTACTACGTCTCGATGACTGGCGTCACGGGCTCTAAGACTGTCGATGCGGGCGGCGCGGGTCAAGCTGCCCACGCGCTCAAGGGGCGTTCACCTCTACCGGTCGTGGTTGGGTTTGGGATCGACTCTCCAGCGAAGGCGCGAGAAGTGGCCGACTTCGGGGTAGACGGGGTCGTTGTGGGCTCACAAATTGTTCGGGTCATGGGGCAGCACGCCACCACTGAGGCCCGCGTCCAAGCAGTCGCACAGTTCGTAGCCCAGCTCCGCGCAGCGCTCGACGCCTAAAGGCGATGCGATAGCGCTCGGCGGAAGCCCCCTCCGGGCCCCAGCGCGGATGCCGCTCAGGTTCGGGTGGTGTTTCCAGGTATGCCACTGGGGGAATTGAAGCGCGCCTGCGTCTCTGGGCCATCGCGCGCGTACGGTCCGGTGCGGCGCTGCAGCCCGGGGTACGAACGGCCGTGCTCTGAGGGCCGCAATTAAAGAACAGTCGAGGGTGCAAGTTCTGTCGTCCCGAGTTCGCGCGTCGCGCTTGGTGACGATTGTGTCGCCCCTCTAGCGGATATCCGAAGCGGGTCTCGCAGTGTATATTTGTAGGTTTATGTCCGCCGTAGTGCGCACTTCGACACGAGCAACTGTGCACACTTTCGTAGGTAGAGGTGTTCTTTCGAGCAGGCAACAGTCGTGTGTCGAGGTGGGATGACGTGCGCTGATATCTAACTAGCGCACGCATTTTCAGCGATGAAGTGGCTTGTTCATCAATCGCGACTGCTGCGTCTGGACGAGTTTTGATCATAGCGGAATCAGAGGTGGCTTCATCAGAGGTTAAGGTGTTCCCTTGAAGCACACTCTGATAGCTTCCGCGCCGAGGTGTCAGGGTGAAAATTACAAGACTTATTTTGTTAGCAAGTTTGGGTGCCCTCCTTTCGGCATGCGGCGACGACGGGGGTTCAAACACCACCCCGGAGGTGGACGCCGGTGCGGACGACGGGGGGACGAACGAAAACAACGGGAATGAAAATGGCCCTGACGGTGGCAATGTCACCGACGACGGCGGCGGCGCCGGCAGCGGAAAAGACGCAGGCCCGAACGACAAGGGCGACGCGGGTACAAAAGCCAATCGCGCCCCTTTGGTTAAGGACGCCAAGTATACGACGGAAGAGGACATGCCCATCGTCGACGATCTAGTCAGCGTCGACCCCGACGGGGACGATGTCACCTACGCCATCACGGTGGAGCCGGCACACGGCACGGTAGCTGTTGTTGGGACTGAGGTCACGTACACTCCTGACCTGAATTATCACGGCGAAGACAGCTTCACCTATGAAGCGAGCGACGGTAAGGCCTCCGCCGAAGGCGTGGTCACCATCACTGTGACGCCCGTGAACGATCCTCCCTCGGTTGAGGACTTGATGTTCACCATCACCGAAGGCGCCACGTTGGCTCCCGCGGACAGCCTAGTTCTAGCGGGTACCGATGTGGATGGTGACGTGCTCAGCGCAACGGTAGCGCCGGCCGCTCCCCCCACGGGCGGGTCGCTGACGATCGGCGCCGACGGCAAGTTCAGCTACGAGCATGCCGGGGTTGTCCCCAGCGACAACTTTGTCTTTGAGCTGTGTGATCCAGACGGTCTCTGCGTCGAAGGCACGGTGGACATCACGATCACGCTCGTGAACGCGCCGCCGGTCGCAGCTGACGACGATTATCAGGTCGCCCCCAGCGGAACGCTCAACGTCGGGTTGCCGGGTCTGCTCAACAACGACTCCGACCCTGACAACGACCTGCTCACCGTCAAGACGACCCCGACGGTCCTCCCGACCAAAGGTAACGTCGTCCTAAACGCCGATGGTAGCTTCTCGTACACCAACACGGGCGCTGGCAGCTCGGACACGTTCAGTTATGAGGTCTGCGATCCGAGCGATGAATGTGACAGCGCGAAGGTCGACATCGTCATTGCTGCGCCCGGCGCAGCGCCGGTGGCAGTAAACGACGCCTACAGCGTGGATGAGGGCGGCACCTTGAATGGCACGTCGGTTCTCGGGAACGACACGATCCCCACCACCGTCACAGTGAGCACGATGCCGGTGACGGCGCCCGCGCACGGCACGCTCGTGCTCGATGCCGACGGAACGTTCGTCTACACGCACGACGGCAGCGAGCAGCCCGGTACGGATTCATTCGCTTACCGCATCTGCGACCCGTCGCAGCAGTGCTCAACAGCGACGGTCACCCTCACGATTAACCCCGTGAATGAAGACCCCATTGCTGTCGCTGACGCCTACACGCTGCTCGAAGGCGCGACCCTGACCG
>JBDKJZ010000203.1:0-9036 GCA_039796375.1 Pseudomonadota bacterium | reverse complement strand
CATCGGCAAGCCGCCCCAAAAGAGGCCGAGGTTCTGAAAAACAAACGAGACGCCGATCGCCGACACCAAGGGCGCGAGCCTGGGTGCATTGCGCAGGCGTCGATACACCGCGCGATCGACGAGTATGTTCATCCCTGCGCCAAAAACTGCTGCAGCCACGACCACAGCGATCAAGCCAAAGGCCACAGCGAGCGGGCCCCAAGTCGCTAGGCCACTCACGCCGATCAGCGTGAGCGCGAAGAACGCCGCCAACATGAACAGGTCTCCGTGCGCAAAGTTCACGAGCTCAAGCACGCCGTAGACCATCGTGTAGCCGAGCGCGATCAGCGCGAAGACCATTCCGTTCGTCAGACCGATCACTAGCTGCTGAAGTAGCGTGCTCATCCCGGGCCGTCCGTGGCTTGCCCGAGGAGCGTGGCGAACTCGAACTTGCCGTTGCGCACAACGCTGCCGCTCATTGTGCGCATCGTAGTGTCGCCGTTCTCGTCGAAGACCCAGCTCCCCAGGGCTCCATCGACTTGCCGCGTCTGGGCAACGGCTTGGCGCACCGCATCGCGGCTGACCTCTGTTGCCTGGGAGAGGGCGCCGATTGCGACCTGGGCGGCGACGTAGCCATACACGGCGTAGGCTTGAGGCTCCCCGCCAAAGCGCTGCTTATAGGTCTCTCGAAATTCGGCACCTTTACCCTGAAGCGCTTGGGGAGGGACGCCGCCGAACGTGATGTGCACTCTGTCGTTGGCGGCTCGTTCGCCAGCAGCTTCGATGAAGGAACTCTCGAAACATCCGTCAGGCACCATCAGCTTGGAGCGCAGGCCGACGCTCACTAGGTCCTTCGTGATCTGTCCCGCATTGGTCTGCGTTGTCCCCCCGAAGTACACCCAGTCGGGATCCAGCTCCCGAATCTTAGCCATCAAACTCCGATACTCTTGGGCTTTGGGGTCGATGCCTTCTCGGCCGAGCACACGCATCCCCAGCCGCTCAGCGGAAGCACTGAAGACATCTGCGATGCCTTTGCCGTAGAGGCCTCGGTCATCAAGGACGTACACGCTCTGGCCACCGAGCTTCACGATCCACTCCGCCGCAACGCGCCCCTGTAAATCGTCGGCGGGCACGACCCGGAAATAGTTGAGTTTGCCGCTCGGACGATACACGTCCGGCTCTCCCGGTTCACCCAGGCCGGGTTTGGTTAAGCCTGTATACGTGTTCGCGGGGGAAATCATCGCGATACTCGCCTTATTGAGCACGGGCATCGAGATCTTCGCTGCGCCGGAGTTGAACGTCCCGATGTAGACAAGCACATTTGGATCCAGCACCGCGCGATGCGCGTTGTTGGCTTCGACTTCAGGATCCCAGTCGCCTTTACGCGCGGAGGCGTCATCCCAGTCTTCATATTGGATTGTTTGACCCCGCGCCTTGCCATCGACCTCAGAGAGGGCCAGCTTGATGCCGTTCACCACGCTAGAGGTTTGAGCGTTCGCGCTACCGGTTCGCGGCAAACTGCTGACGATCTTGAGCTCGATCGGGGCGGTGCTTCTTGCCGGTGTGCAGCACGAAAGCAGGAGCGCAGCGAGGGGTGCGATGACTCGCGGCGAACAAGGAAACACCATTCACTTACCCCTCATCAATACTGTCCAGCGACCTCCGGTCACTCTCTCACGGGGTCACCAGGTTTGGCAAGAGCCGAGGGGTTGCGGACGTGCACGGTGTCTGGAACTCGGACGAGGCGGTCCTGCGACTACGCCGGCCAGCACGCGGCGGCGGCCTTGGGTACACGGCCTCTGCCTGGACGTGCTGTTGTATTCCACTTGGGGGCGCCGTCCAACCAATCGCAAAGCCAAGGGTCATGTTCTACGTGAAGGCAGCACACGGACTTGCTGAAGGCCGTGCGCGCCGGGCTGCCGGACCCCGACACCCTCTCTTGCCAGCACTCCAGACTGAGGGAACACTCGCGAGGTGTCGCGTGCAGCGACGCGAGGTTGAAGTCGAACGGGGCGGCCATATTCACCCCAGGTAGCGAGCAAACGATTGAAGCGTAGGAGCTCAATCTGTTGGTAATAAGCGCCGGGTCGAAGTTAAGCTCTGGGTGGTGGATGTCGTACTAGACAAGTACAGTGCCGGCTAGGGGGGACGGTTCCGTCGTCATAGTAGGCTGGTATCACAGCCTGTTGGGGCCACACCGCATTGGGCAGCCCGCCCGAGACACCGTCCCGTTGCGGCTCCTCACGGGCACCAGCATCGCAAGGGTGTCCAGCTCGCGTCAGAGGGTTCATGTTTCACCATTTCCACCTACGTCCACGAGGACAGCGCGACTGCAATATGGGGTTCCGGACGAATCTTGGTCCATCTTGTTCGTTCAGCGCACCAAGAGCGAGGTGCCAAGCGATGCAGTGTAAACGCGCTCAGCAAGGGACCGAGTCGCGCTCGGCCGGATGCGTGTACTGTGAGTCAAATCGGGTGCGTCAAGCAGGTCGCGGTCGTGAATAATTGTCGCCACGGGCGGGGATTAGAAGAGCGCAAGTCCCGCTTGTTTACTGCCGATGCTACAGGCGCTATAAGCCGAGAATGCCTAGGTTTCCAAACTACATACCGTCTCCTTCAGTGTTCACGTTTCACTCATCCAGCCTGCTCAAGGGCTCCGCAGCTCTTGCCTGTGCGGTCACGCTGCTGACGGTTGGCGGTCGCGCCTCGGCTGCGCCTGTGGCGGTAACCAATTCCGCCGAGCTGCGCGCGGCAATCACCGCCGCCACACCAGGAACGACGATCACCCTCGCCCCAGGCGCGTATGCACTCGACGCGCCGCTCGCGACGACCGCGGATGGCACGATGGCGATGCCGATTACCCTGACCTCCGCCAAGGCGAATGGCGTACGTCTCGACTTTAGCTCCGCTGACGGCCTGGTCATCAAGAACGCCTATTGGGTCCTCGAGTCGATCTGGGTGAACGGGACATGTGAAAAATGCAAGTTTACGGGTGTCCGTGTGCAGCCCACGGCTACCTATCTCACCGTGCGGACTTCGCGATTTACTAATTTCTCTGTGGGTATCCAGGGCGAGCGCACCGCCGACGCGGAGCCCTCGGATATTCTGATTGATACGAACGAGTTCTACAACCCGCGGCAACCCACGGGTGGGACGCCCGTTGACGTTGTTGGCGGCAAGCGCTGGACCATCACCACTAACTTCATGCGTGACTTCACCGGATCGGAAGAGCACCCGGGTATCTTACTTTCGGGTGGGGCCTCCAACGCGCTCGTCAAGCGGAACTTGATCGTCGGCGACAAAGACCTGCCTGTGGGGACTGGCAAGTCACTCGGGTTCTCGCTCGGCGGGCGCGATACGCCGCCGGCTAGCTGCGCCGCCGACAACCGCGACGCGACGTCCTGCAAGTGCGAGGTACTGCAGAGTATTGTTCACAATAACATCGTGATTCGTACGGTAGGTCATGGCGTCCGAATTAGTCGTGTGTGCGGCCCGACTCAGGTGAGGTTCAACACGCTGTATCAAACGACGCCCGGTCTAGAGGTCGTTACCCCTGGGCCAATGGGTATGTTGGACCTCAGGTATCACGTCATGAGCGGCGCCATGACGCCCCCTGACAATACAGACAGCGTGTTCAACGCCACCGACGCTGAAATGCTGATGTACTACAGGGACCCGGCCAACGTCGACTTCTACTTCGGTACGAACCGCACTCCGATCAACGACAAATATCCGATCGAGGAAGTGGCCACCGACTACACCGGTGACCTCGGGACTGAACGCCCCAACAAGATCGACTGGGGAGCGATCAACCTCAAAAACGGTGCGCCTCCCACCTGGCCCTGGGTGGGTACAGCTCTCATCGGCGACGCAACGGGGCCGGCAGGCGGCGAGGTTGTCCCTGGGACAGGCGGCGATCCCGTAGGTGGGGCCGGCGGCGCTTCCGCAACTGGTGGCGCTTCCGCAACTGGTGGCACTTCAGCAACCGGTGGCACTCCAGTAACAGGTGGCACAGCGGGGGCTCCGACGGCTCAGGCGGGGGCGAGTAACCTTCCCGGCGGCGGCGGCAGCGACTCCATCCCCGGTGCAGGCGGAAACGCTACGGGCGGAGCCGGCGTGCCGGTCGCAGGTAGCGGGCCCGGTGGGAATCCAGTTGGAGCGGTGGACAGTTCGTCGGACGGCGGCTGCTCCGTTCAGGCCGGCTCCGTGCCTCACCGCTTTGCAGCCTGGGGTGCGCTGCTGCTCGCTTTGGGCGTGGCTAGTACGCGCGTCCGTTCTCGGGCACGGCGTCTTTGACTGAGGCTGCCGCAGGTCAGCCCCGTCGGAGCGGCCTCACGCAGTTCTGAGCCAAGCTGTGCCATAGTTTTGGAAATACTGTGGCACGGCAGTTGCTCTAGGGTCGAGTGGCGCACTGGGTGCCAGGAGATCCTGCGACAATGAAACGACTTCGATACAACACCGATCCACTGCGCCTTGCCCTCCTAGTGAGCCTCGGGCTAGGGGGTTGCTCTGCCGATGCTCTAGAATCGGAGGGTCGCGGGCACGGCCCGGGCGCCGCAGGCAGCCCCGATGGAGAGAAGCAAGAACCGACGACCGGAGGCAATGGCGGCGCGTCCTCGGTAAAAGGCTCGACTGGCGGAGGGACAACCGTGGGGCCTCATCTTCCAACCGGGGTGGGCGGTGGCATGACCACTGTTCCACCGTCTTTAGGGGAGTGTGAGGGTGCAGTGCCCTTCCTGCCGTATGCAGTTGAGAGCGGCCTTGTCAAATGTGCCAATGGCCTAGTCCACCGCTCCGCGGTCGTGGCCTGCCCAGACTTGTCCAAGGACGACTTGGGCGAAATCGACGCGGGCGTACCTCAAGCCGATTTGGCGGCCACTCCCCCCTGACACTCAGTGCCAGACGCATGCCGATTGCCGAGGGGTGCCGTTTGGCATGTGCGGGGGCGGCGGAGGCGTACCCCCAGCATGTAAATCGGGCTGCTTGGAAGATACGGATTGTCAAGACAACGAAGTGTGCGTCTGCGGGGACCCCTACGGGACCTGTGAAGCCGCGGACTGTAGGTCGGACGCAGACTGCGCCGGAGACGCGCTGTGCCTACGTACGCAACCCTTTGAGTCGGCATCTGCCTGCGTTGCGCACTATCGATTCATTTGCCAGTCTCCTGAAGACTCCTGCGTGATAGATAGCGACTGCAACTCAGGCGGGAGTCAGTACTGTTCATCCGAAACCGGTCATTTGGAGTGTCACCCATCGAGTCGTTCTGTCTGTGGACGCCCATTCCTAGTGCGCGGTGGACAACGACAAGCGCTCGCCGAAGGTAACGCCGCCTGGCGCACGGACACGGCGCCTGTTGCGAGCAGCGCAGCCAGCAGTGTGGACGACACGCTCCGACCACACTTGGCGGAAGCCTGGACACGCCTAGGCCTGATGGAACACGCGTCCATCGCAGCCTTTGCGCGTTTCACCTTGCAGCTCTTGCAAGTGGGTGCGCCTCCGGCACTGATCGCCGACAGCGGGCGCGCTATGAACGACGAAACCCGCCACGCGCAGTTGTGCTTCACACTCGCGAGCCAGTACGCGGGCGGACCCATGGGGCCAGGCCCGCTGAACATCAGCGGAGCGCTCGACACGAGTTCGCTGCTGGAGATTGTTCTCACCACCATCGAGGAGGGGTGCATCGGTGAAACCATCGCCGCGCTCGAAGCCGCAGAAGGGGCAGAACATGCCCAGGATCCCGCTGTACGTGTGGTGCTAGAGCAGATCCGCGTCGACGAGCTGCGTCATTCGGAGCTCGCTTGGCGGTTCGTCAGCTGGGCCCTCAAGAGCGGTGATAGGGCGCTTCACACGGCTGTTTGCGCTGCCTTTGCGCAACTTGAAATCGAGGCGAAGACCGACGCGCCTGGCGAACTCACCGCGCTCGATGAGCAGCTCTTGACCTGTGGCATCGTCGGACCGAGCGTCGCTCGCCAACTGAGGCTCCAAGCTCTGAGGAGCGTCGTGCTGCCCTGTGCTCGAGCGCTTTTGAGCTCAACTTCGCAAGGCGAGGCTCCGCTCAGCCTCAGCGCGTGACCTGCGGTCGCGCCGTCCACGTGGGGAATAGCCGCGGAGCGAGTGCCGCGAGGCCGACCAAGGCGGCGGCCGCGGCGTAAAAGAAGACGCGCTCACCCTCCAAGCCCGACCAAGTGCAGAGCTCCCGCGTGTTGGTGACGAGCAGCAGGCCCGCTGTGGCGATGCCCATCGGCCGCGCGGGGACGAAGCGGATGACCCAAGCCGCGACCGGCGCAGCAAGCACTCCGCCGCCCAACATGGCGGCGACTACGCGCACGTCGAAGGTCCCGGCTCCGATAGAGGAGATGAGCACAACAACCGATGCCGCTGCGACCGCGACTTCTGAGGTGTTGGCGGTGCCAATCGCGTAGCGGGGCGGCACACCGCGGTGCAGCAAGGCGGGGGTCACCACCGGACCCCAAGCCCCGATCAGCCCGTTCGTCACGCCGCCAAGTACGCCGATCAGTGTGAGCCCGCGCTGACTGAACATCGGCATGCCGTCCTTATCTAGCTTCGGTGAATCCTCAGCGCCGTTGGTCGACTCTGGTTTTGCTGCCACTCGGCGCGAGAATCGAAACAGGATGCGTAGCCCGACTAGCGTTAGCAGTACGGCCATGAGCGGCTTAAGCGCCGCGCCGCTGACTACTGACAGCAGCCCGACCCCGATCAGCGCCCCCGCGCACCCCGACAGGCCGAGCCGGATCACGAGGGAAGGATGAATGTTTCGAAAACGCCAGTGAGAGACGGCCGCCGCAACCCCGGTGACGACCTTGGCGAGGTTAACCGTGGTGGAGACGGCGGCTGGACTGAGCCCCGCCCCGAGCAGCAGGGTGGAGCTCGTCGCCCCGAAGCCCATTCCCAAAGCACCGTCGACGAACGAGGCAAAGAACCCCGCCAAGCCGATCAGGATGAGGTCGTCCATGAGCTATTCCTATCACGCGCATCGGTGTAGTCAAGAATTTAGTTAAGAGATTGAATTTAATAGACTATTCTTGGTTCGAGTGAGCCGTTTGACTAAATAGCGGGGCGATAACCTCGCGTTGCGCAACGCGAGCTCGAGTCCTATGTGCGGTCTGGCCTGCTCAGCCGCCGTCCGAGTCGTCACCAAGGACGCCGCTAGAAACAGTCGATGCTCGCGTCATGAACGACCCACAACCGCCAGGAGTCTCCTCGCTTCCGCCAAGTCCGCCGGAGGCTTGGGAACCGCTGCGGCGCCTCGCGCAGCTCGCGGCAAGACCGCTGGAGAGGTTCTTGCGAGTGGAGGCTGCGAGCGGGATCTTGCTGCTGGTTGCCGCCGCGCTTGCGCTCACATGGGCCAACTCACCTTGGTCGGAGAGCTACTTCCGCCTCTGGGAAATACCCGTGGGCATTCGCTTCGGCGACTTCAGTTTCGAGCGCTCGCTCAGCTGGTTCGTCAACGACGCCTTGATGGTGATTTTCTTCTTCGTCGTCGGCTTAGAAATTCGGCGCGAAGTCCATCAGGGTGAACTCTCCGAGGTCCGTCGGGCGGCCCTACCGCTTGCGGCCGCGCTGGGGGGCATGCTTGTGCCGGCCGGGCTGTATTTGTTGCTCGCGGGCGCACCTGCGACGGAATCAGGGTGGGGCGTCCCGATGGCGACTGACATCGCTTTCGCGGTGGGTATTCTCACCCTTTTGGGCAGGCGTGTCCCCGCAGCGCTGCGGGTGCTGTTGCTAGCCGTCGCTGTGATTGACGATCTGGGCGCCATTATCGTCATCGCTGCTTTCTACTCGGATGGCATCGCGTGGAGCGGGTTGCTCGTCGCCGTGTTCGGTTTCGCCGGAATCGTCGGGATGCAGCTGCTCGGCGTTCGATCCAAAGTCGCTTACATCGCCCCGTCGGTCGTCGCCTGGGCAGGGATCTACGCGGCGGGTGTTCACCCGACGATTGCGGGCGTGCTGGTGGGCCTGATGACTCCGGTTCGGGCCTGGCTCGGCCCGGATGGTTTTCTGCTCGGAGTGCGCATGCAGCTTGAGCGCCTCACCACTTCAGGTCTGCGCTCGGTCTCGTCCCACGAACTGTCTCAAACGCTTCTGAACGTCAACTCGGCACGGCGCGAGGCGATATCGCCAGCGGAGAGTTTGATCGAGTCGCTTCACCCATGGGTCGCCTTCCTGATCATGCCCATCTTCGCGTTGGCTAACGCGGGGGTCTCGGTTGGCGGCTCGTTCGACACGAGCACCACGGAGGTCGTCCTAGGTGT
Source organism: Pseudomonadota bacterium (assembly GCA_039796375.1). Lineage (GTDB taxonomy): Bacteria > Myxococcota_A > Polyangia > Polyangiales > Polyangiaceae > SZUA-265. The sequence continues at coordinate 784 of JBDKJZ010000203.1, read as the reverse complement.
TACGGTCGGGCTCGTCGTGGGGAAACCCCTCGGCATCTTGTTATTCAGCGCGTTGATGCTCCGCCTACGGCTCGTGGCGTTGCCCACTGGGATCACGCTGCGTCACTTGCTGGTGCTCGGTATTGTTGCGGGCGTCGGCTTCACGATGGCTCTTTTCATCGCCCAGCTCGCTTTCCCGAACCCTCAGCTGCTGGCCGCGGCGAAGCTAGGGGTGCTCGTGGCTAGCGCCGTCGCCGCAGTCACCGGGTTGGTTCTCGGCTGGATCTTGCTCGAGCCTCTCAGCGTAGCTGGAGCGGCGGCGACGGCTGACGCGGCGGAGCGCTCGACGGAGGTCTGACCCCCGAGGGGAGTCCTGTCTATTGCGGGGCTGCTTGTTTGGACTGTCGAAGTCCACCGCTGCGACGTGGGAGCCGGCACGATATGTCGCGCCACGGCGACCTTCTGTCCGAAACCGAATAAGTTTCCGTTTCGGACAGAAGAGGCGTCGAGCCTGACAGGAGCCCTGCGGCGTTTCGACCATCCTCGCAGTGGTCACCGCTGTGCATCTGGTTTTGAGCCCAAAGGGACAGCGCCCACGCGGCGGGGGTGTGGCCCAGGCGATCTGCATGTTCACGCTGGTCACCGCGTGTGAAACGAGCCCGAAGCCGTCTGACGCTGAACCACAGCCTACGGTCGCGAGCGGCGGGTCTGTGTCAGTAGCAGGTTCCGGCGGGTTCCCGGGAGCGGGGCTGCCCGGCGGCGCCCCGGCCGTGCCTACAGTGGTCCGCGCGCCCGTCGTTCCGGC
>JBDKJZ010000202.1:0-9077 GCA_039796375.1 Pseudomonadota bacterium | reverse complement strand
AAGCCATCTTGCAGTCATTTTCGAAGCTCAGCGCCGCGCAGTTGCTTGAGCGCTACGACTTGGCGCAGTACCAAGCCGTGCTGCTCCGCGCGGTGCGCGTCCACGCCTGCGTCCGTTTTACCAGCCCAGTCGACTACCGGCAGCTCTTTCGAACGCTCAAGTTCCGTCGCTTGCTGCACACCATCCAGAAAGACGGTAGCGGCTACCAAATCGACATCGACGGCCCCTTCAGTCTCTTCGACTCGGTCACCAAATACGGCCTACAACTGGCGATGGTATTTCCCGCGTTGCTCCGCGCGACCCACCTAGAGCTAGTCGCCGATCTGCGCTGGGGCAAGACGCGCGAAACGCTGAGTTTTCGCTACGATCACGAACGCGCGGAGCCCGATGCCGCGTTGGATCCCGGCGTGCCTGACGAGGTCGATGCGCTGGTGGCTGCTTTCAAGAAACTCAAGTCGGAGTGGAAAGTTGCGCCGAGCGACCAAGTGTTCGACCTGCCGGGCGTCGGGGTCGTCATTCCCGATCTGGTGTTCACTCAAGGTAAACAGAGCGTCTACCTGGAAGTGATGGGCTTCTGGAGTCGCGACGCCGTTTGGAAGCGAGTTGAACTGGTGGAGGCTGGCCTGCCGCAAAAAATGCTCTTCGCCGTGGGCCAGCGTTTGCGCGTCAGCGAAGCCGCGCTGCCAGACGACGCACCTTCCGCTCTTCTAGTCTACAAGGGCACGCTCAGCGCGCGCGCCGTGCTCGCGAAGCTGAGTGACGTCGCGGGGCGGTAGATATGGCCCGGTCTTGAAAGAACAACGCGAAAGTAGGGTTGTTGCTGGGAGCTCACGTGGAGGCACAGTCGCGAAGCCGACGTGAGCGTCTTGCCGTCTGCACGCAGGAAGTGAGCCCGTCGCGATTTCGCGGCCGAGCCCACTTGGTGACTCACAGGCGTGAAGTTCGGCGTTCAGAGCGAGAAGGCCTGAGGCTAACAGACAATTTCGGTCCCATCTATTGATGGTGCCCCACACTCCAGTTCTCATTAGGGCATCCGACGCTGAGTGGCGCAGCTGAAAGCGCAGTTCGATACTCATTGGCATCAGCGTGCATGCCCGAAGTCACGAAAGCCGGAGTTGAGACTTGGCCGGAATGATCCGTACCCCGAGTCCTTTTCAGCTTAATAAGTATTGTGTCTTCCGGACGATTTGTGGGCGCTGGAGCGGCATTTCGCAGCTTCGAGCCGCGACGGCGGACCTCCGACCTGAAAGGTCTTGAGCGGGACGATGGTCGCCACGGACTCGTGTTGCGCGTTAGCCAGCTCCGGCTCCTTCATCATAGAGCCCAAGCAGCAAGTCCGCGACCTCAGGGCTGAAGGTCGAAAAGGAGCTAGGAGCTAGGGAATCCGGTGCGCCAGGCAAAGCTTGGTTGAGGAGGAAGTGATTGAGCCGATAGACCACGATCTGATGAGGTCCAGTGCTATGCCTCTGAACGCCAGCGTGCGCTAGGGAAGCGTGGCCACGTTCGACCCGCTCGCGGGGCAGCTCGAGAGCGGCACAAGGCTGACGTGGATATTCACTGGCTGGCTATTGATGGCCGAGTTATAGCCGGTGGTTCGAATGCGGAAGCGTCTGTCGCCGCTGCCGTTATAGCGTATGTACCCCTTAGACAGGTAGAAGCCCAACGAATCGTCGTCCAAATAGGACCATGAGGTGTTAGTCGTTTCAGCCGAAGTGCTCCAGTACAACATGGGGTCAGCAACCTGGGTGAAGGGTGAGGGTGACCCGATTTCCACCTGCACGCATCCCGGAGCAAACAGGATAATCAAGGTGTCATGATACTTGATGCTGTCGTTCGTTCCAGGCCTTATCCATGTCTGGTTGTTGTACTTGGAATCACTAAAATGGATATCCAGCTCGCTGTATCCGCTAGCGAAGACATCGCCGCGATACTCCTCGGCTATCGCCGTACCGGAAACCAATAGAAGGGCGATTGCAGTCAGTCCAATGTGTTTCATATTCTTTCTAACTATCCTTGTGTTGAAGACGGGTTTGGAACTTCAACACTCACAACCCCTGGACGCAGGGAAATGCGCAAACCAATTTCTGAGGGGGACTCATTATGCTTCGTGGTGGGGTGCTCTTCGGTTTTCCTGCGCACTGCGGAGAGCCAAGGTCAGCGTGGTTTGGAGCCAACGCTGAAGGGCGTGCGGTCTTGGGCGAGGTGGCCGCTAAGTACAGCATCGACCCGGAATCCATCGACGCAGCGCTTTATTCGGATCTGCGACCGCAAGCCATCTTGCAGTCATTTTCGAAGCTCAGCGCCGCGCAGTTGCTTGAGCGCTATGACCTAGCGCAGTACCAAGCCGTGCCGCTCGGCGCGGTGCGCGTCCACGCCTGGGTCCGATTTACCAGCCCAGCCGACTACCGGCAGCTCTTTCGACCGCTCCAGTTCCGTCGCTTGCTGCACACCATTCAGAAAGACGGTAGCGGTTACCAACTCGACATCGACGGCCCCTTCCGTCTCTTCGACACCTGCGCGGTGTAGACATGTCGTTTCGACCAGTAGCGCCCACACTCACTACCTCAGTGACGCGTCGTAGGCTTCTCAAGACAAGGCGAGCTTCGGTGGGGCCGGCTCCGCTCCTTCCTCGGTTTGTTCCCGTGTGACCGCCTCAGCGGGTCATCGGCACCTCCGGACCGCCTTTGTTCTGGAGTTGGTGGTGAAACAGCCACGAATCCGGTGCCCATCTCTCGCTGGAGTCATTGCGTCCGACGAGGATTTTATCTTAAGTACTGTCCGGAACCGGGCGAGGTAACGAATCAAATCGATGCGCGCTATTTGTGAAGACCATGCCGGCGGTCGCGAGATGGAGGAGGTTGACTACCCACCCGACGCCTACGTCGCGCCGGACAACCCGGTGAAACGGGTATGCAGGCGCTCGCGGAAGCTTCCGAGTCCGATAGCGAGAGGAAAGCCGCAAATGCAACAGATGAGTAAATTCCGAAGCCCTTCCGACACCGCCCAGTCAGTTCGGCAGCCAAGCCTCCTCGCGCAGCTACTGCTGGTGGTTGGCGTTGTTTCCTGCGGTGGGGGTAACGTTTCCTCGGCGGCCGCTGGGGCTGATGCGGCCATAGGGGGAGGGTCCGGCGGGCAACAATTGTGAAGCTTGGCAACGGCCAGTCGCTGGAAATCGGGAACTCATCTACCGAGTTCCCTGCGTTCGAAGTTGGCCAACAGCTAAAGGTAGATCTGCGCGGCCTGCTAGCGCAGGCGCTTAGTTTCAAACTGTTCGTAACGTTTCGAGACATGAACGGTGAGCTGCTGCTTGCACATCATGCTCACGACGAGCGATTCTTTGCGGACGGCACGCTTTCGACCCCCGATTACCTTGGGGTAGCACTATCCTTTGCCGAGGATTGTACATTGGCTGACGACCCCTGTACCGAGGTGACTACACGGTTTTCGTTGTCTGTTGATACTGGCATGGGTGAGGTGCGCACGATGCATGCATACGATGTCGAAGAACTGCACCTTGGTAGCTCGAAGTTTTTGTTGGGGTTCAGCAATTCGCTGCGTTATGAAGGGGTCGATTTTGGACTGTGCGGCCATGTGCTTGAGACTTCGGAGATCGGTTTCACCATGGTCCGGCAGTAGGGCAGGCGCTCGAAAGCTTGCAACAGCAGCTTGGTAGCGCTGTGCGCTTACGCGAACCCAGCTCAACATTGGGTCACTGATGTAGCAATTGCCACCATTGAAGGGGGCTGCAGATTCGCCCCGAACCGAACGCTGCCACTGGCCCAAAGACGATAGGCAGCTTCAGGGGGTGATTCAAGGGTGTTCGCGACCGATTGACCATTCGCTACGGCGGGCCGACGGCTAACGAGCAAACCACCTAGTGGTGTTGGGCGTATGCGACGCTGGGGCCTGAAGGTAGCAATCACGACTATCATCGGAGCTGACGGATCTACTCACCCGGAAAGAAGAGGACCGCTAGGCGCCCAAAAATGGTTTCGACTCTGGCGTTAACCCATTGAAGCAAATGAACCGCGGCCTCGACACTCGCCGAGGCGGAGGAACCAACGGCTACCGAGCAAACCCAGGTCAGCTCTTCGCCTGGCCAGCAGCTCAGACGCATGGTAACCAGCACGGCTGGGTGAACACAATGCCACCATTGAACTGCACGCTCCTTCGAGTAAGAGCCTCAGCCTTGGCGCCGCCGCGTCCTCTGCGCTTCTGGTCAATAGAGGTGCGCTGAGGGAGCACGCAGTGCGGCGCGGTACTGGCCTTTGCCGAATTATTGCCTTGTAGGTGGCAGCAAGGGCGACCTAGGCTCTCGACGTGACCCCCTTCAAGAATTGGTGATCTGATGTTCCTTCGCAAAAGTCCCTCGTTTCTTTTGGTGGCGCTGTGTCTGAGTTGTAGCGCCGAGGCCGTCCCACCTGAGACGGGGTCGACTACCAGCAGCGGCGGGGCGAACGGCGGCGGTGCCGGCGGTGACGCGAACTCCGGCGGCGGCGGCATGGTCGGCAATACGAACCCCGGCGGCGGCGGTAGCTCCGGGGCGAACACGACCAGCGGAGGAGCTGGCGGGGCCATAGGGGGCGGAGCTGGCGGATCCATGGGCGGCACGGGCGGCGCTGCGCAAGGCGGCAGTGGCGGATCCATGGGCGGCACGGGCGGCGCTGCGCAAGGCGGCAGTGGCGGATCCATGGGCGGCACAGGCGGCGGCTCAGCGGGCGGTTCAGGCATGGTGCCAGCGGGCGCCAAAGCGCTGCTGGTCTCGGACCAGAGGCAGGGTACGGAGACCGGCCCGCTCTACAAGGCTCGGCTAGAGATGCTTGGCTACACCGTGACTGAGCTGGTGGGCGACTGCAGCGGGACCCCAACCGGCACGTTTGATGTCATCGTGATTTCAGAATCGTGTGAGAGCGGCCCAATTGGCCAAGGCGCGGTGTTCGACAAGATCGCGACTCCCGTGGTTAGCGCCGAGGGAAACTGGGTCGATGAGTCGGGTCTTGGTAACTTCGGTCCGAAGGTGGGCGGGCAGACCACGATCGACATCATCGAGCCGACGCACCCGATCGCGGCGGGGCTGATGGGCAAAGTCATGGTTTACCCAGAGCCGCATGGACACCACTTCGGAACCTCGCCCGCTCCAGGCGTGACCCTAGTCGCGACCCAAGACGGCAATCCCCAAAATTGTGCGCTGATGGCCGCCGAGAAGGGCGCTGAGCTGACAGGCGGCAGGAAGGCGCCTGCGCGACGTGTCCATTGGTTCTGGGAATCAGAGCCCGGCGCGGCCTTGACAGACGACGGCTGGAAAATCTTCGACGCATCCGTGAAGTGGGCGGCTGGAAGCCTCTAAGCCGCGGCTGGGTTACCGGTCTTGGGGCGCCATCTGGCGGTGAGGTAGACCGCCGCCACGCGTCGTGCGAAAACACGGGTCATGCGTATCGACGGCCATCGTAGGTCCGAAAAATTCGAGGATCGCGGCCACGGCGGTGGCGGCGGTAGCGGCGGTGGCCGCTCGCCACTTCAGGCGCTAGGCCCCCTCTTCCGATTGCTCGGACCCAAAGGTAGCTTGGTCGCGATTGTGGTCGTGGGGATCGGGTTCTTTGTGCTCCCGGCACCGATCAAGCAGCAGTTGCTCGCAGCGCTCGAGGGTGGTGAGAGACAAACTACTGGCGCCCCAGGTGCCAGTGTCTGCCAAGCTTCCGCGGCGAACGGCAAAGCTTGCGACTTTTCGCGCGTAGTGCTGGCTTCTACCGAGGACGTCTGGGCGCCCATCTTTCAGCGCAGGCAGCTCCCTCAGTATGGCCCAGCGCCGAGCGCTTACCTAGAGCCGATACTGGTCGTGTTCTCAGGTGCTGTCTCGACGGGTGGCTGCGGCAACGCGAGCTCGTCGGTGGGGCCCTTCTATTGTCCGGCTGACAACAAACTCTATATCGACCCCGGCTTCTACGACGTCATGGAACAGAAGCTACGCGCCCCGGGTGACTTCGCTCAAGCGTATGTGATTGCACACGAGGTCGGACACCATGTGCAGAACCTGCTGGGCTCGAGTCGCCTGAACGTGCAAGGCGAGACCCAGAATCAGGTGTCAGTCCGGGTCGAGCTACAAGCAGACTGCCTCGCGGGCGTCTGGGGCCACACCGCCCAAGCATCGCTCCAGATCACCGACGAAGACCTCAGCGAAGCGCTCGCCGCAGCCCACGCTATTGGCGACGACACACTCGGTCACACCAATGAGCGAGAGTTCACCCACGGTGGCAGTGCGCAGCGTAAGCGCTGGTTTCAGCGGGGCTTCGACAGTGGTGACGCTCGCCAGTGCGACACCTTTGCGGTGCGCTCGCACAAGGAGCTTTAACCCCTCAGAGACCGCGTGCTGAAGCGCGAGGCTCCGCGTCGTGTTGGCCCCCAAAGGGATTCGCGCGAAGGGCAGGGGCTGCTGAAGCGGGCCTGCGGCTTTCGGAACAGGCCCGCGTACGGGACCTCCACGCTCGGCAGCCCCCAGCAGCGCGCGCCACCGTCTCGGAAACGGACGTTTTCCAGCGCCTCTCTTCGGCGAGTTTGCTGCAATATCAGCGACTTATCGGCTGGCCAACGACAATCCCGCCCCGGCGCGAACAAGCGCTTGCCCGATAGGTCCCCCTTGAGTTAGAAACTTCGCCCCGCACGCAAGCGCGGGGACCCGTCTGGATAGCTCAGTTGGTAGAGCAGCGGATTGAAAATCCGCGTGTCGCCAGTTCAACTCTGGCTCCGGACACTGAAAAACCAGCGCTTGTAGCGCTGGTTTTTGAGTTTTGGGGGTGTGTCAGGGATGTCTCAGAAGCGTCCTGGTCGCCCGAGTGTACTAACGAGCTCGCCTAACGAGCTCGACCATGCGCGAGTCTCGGTGACCGAGGAAAGCGCCAATCAGGTCGGTCGCCCCGCGTGGGGCGGATCCCGCGCTGAGTTATCATGTTGGCGACAGCGAGTGCGGCTGAGGTGAACTGGTTCCGCGGGCTCGAAACCAGTTCACCGAACTCAGACGAGCGGGCAGGAGCTATTGGGGCATGCAGCCTTCCATAGCCTGCTGGCAGACATCAAGCCCGTCGCCGGTTTGCTCGCTCGCAACTCCAGCGCAGTCACATTGCCACTGGGTTGTGGCGTTATCCATGCGCGCGCAGGTAACGAAGTATGGGTCCAGGGACTGGCTCACCACTTGGCCCGAGGTAGTCACGCCGTGGCGCGAACACGTTCTGTAGAGACTGCAGTCTGCCTGCGAAAGACTCGTGGAGTCGGGATCGCAAGTAATCTGCTCCTCGTACGTGATCTCTTCATAACACACGTCCAAGGTCTCCTCGCAGGGTGCGCCTGGGCTGGAGGCTTGGCTACGGTTGAAAGACGAACTCGCGGTTGGTCCAGTGCATCGACATTCCCAATCGTCAGCGCCACGGGTACACCCAAGGCGGGTGTTCGTCGCGTGGGCGAAGGAGATGGCCCCGCCCGTCGAGGGAAACCAGCACTCGCGCTCGGAGGAGCACGACTCCGGCGACTCCGAAGACGCGACAGCGGCGCACTCGCGCGGACCGAGCGGGGACGGAGCGTGGCACTCTGCCCGAGCGGCGGCGCACGCCTCACTTGCGCGGGCCCCGGACACGCGGAGTGCTGGAGTTTCGCTCGCGCTTCCGCAGCCGCACCAGGGCTGTCCGTCTGGATCGGTCCAGCAAGAGGTCTGCTCGATCGAACCGGGGCAAGTGCTGCCCATTTCACACCACCCTGCCGTCGTGATGAAGAAGTCCTGACACATCGGCACAGGCGGTGTAGTTGCACCCCCCTTCGGCTCATACTTCAGGGCCCCGCCCTTGAAGCCTGGCCTCGGACCGATGGTATACTCGAGCGGTGTCACCCCCGAGTGCTCGAAGGAGAGGCCGACGTAGGGCGCCACGGGACCGCTGATGTTGGACTGTTGCGTGTGCAGAACGTAGGTCCCAAAAGGCACGGGCTCCCCGTTCGCATCGGTGCAGTCCCAGGTCACATGGTGCGCCTCGTGTTGTAACAAGGTTGCGCTGCTGGTGACATCGGTCGGACCCTTGGTCGAAGTCCACCGCTTCAGACGCGCAGCCGCACGAGCTCCCCCCCAGCCCTGCAGCAAGCGAACACTGACGCCCTGCTGGTCGGTGATCCAAATGGCGCCGACATGGCGCCCCATATACTTGTTGAGAGGGTATTCTTCCGTCTCAATCGCAAACTCCAAGTTGCAGCCCTGCGGTGGTGGGCTGGGGTTCTCACTCGTGGACACGCCAGTCGTCATTGGCGGCGGTGACGTCGTGACCGGGGTCGGGGTCGTTTCAGTGGTCGAGGGAGCCTCGGGGGGCGTATCGGCGCTGGAGTCTGCGTAGTCTCCGGCGTCCTGGTATTCGGAGAGGGAACCCGCATCGCTGTGCAAGTGCTGAGAAGCAGGGGCGACGCCCCCTTCCGAGGTACAGCCGAAGCTGAGACTCGCTCCAGCGGCGGTCGACGCAATCGCCAGAGCGGCTGCGCGTGGTGAAAAATTAACAATGCGAAACGCGCTGAGCATACCCGTCTGGTGCGTCGCTCCGCACGGATCGGGTCAAGTTATCGCCCGGTCTGGGAATGCGAGATCTGACAGCTCTGATCGCAAGGATTCTCAGCGCGGAATGACTGAAAACTGGCGTAAATCCCGAGTGGAATATTCGAGCGTTGATCGCCTTGACGAGCATTCATTCCTGAGCCTCTACTGCAATCGTCTAGGAAGGGAAGGGAAGTAAGCATGAACATCGCCGTTATTGGCGCTGGTATCGGGGGGTTAGTTTTTGCCAATCTCCTCCATCAGGCCGGAGTCAGCGTGCGCGTGTTCGAGCGCGCACCAGCGCTCCTCGCAAAAGGAGCGGGCATCACGTTGGGGGCGAACGCGCTCCGTGGGTTAGACTTGATGGGTATGGCCAGCGCCGTGGAGCGGGCTGGTTCGCCAATTGCTCAGTTTGGCATCGATGACGCCAGGGGCCGATCCATGGTGGCCATCGACTTTTCAACGCTCAAGGAGCGCACGGCGGGGTACGCACCCGTTGCGCTTCATCGCTCTCGCTTGC
>JBDKJZ010000201.1:0-9092 GCA_039796375.1 Pseudomonadota bacterium | reverse complement strand
CGGCGCGGTGAGCCGCGAGGGGTCATTGGTCAGACGGTAGTTCAGACGCCCGTAGTCGCACATCCAGCTTTGGTTGACGTCGTCATTGTCGCGCGGCGTCAGGCGGAACACCTCGCGGTCACGCGACGAAACAGTGATGTTGCAGCCCGTCGAACAGCTCGAACAGATGCTCGAGGTCTCCTTCAGGAACCACGGGCGCATGCGGAACCGAAAGTCGCGCGAGGTGAGGGCGCCGACAGGGCAGATATCTACGATATTCAAGTCGTAGTTCGTGTTCGGCTCATTGCCTGGATAACACGTGAGCTCAACCTTGCTGCCCCGTTTGGAGAACCCCAAACAGTCTTGGCCGGCGACCTCGCGCATAAAGCGTTCGCAGCGCGAACACATGATACAGCGCTCGTTGTCGAGGACCACCTTGGGGCCGAGCGAGACCTCTTTGGGCTTGTGGACCTTGAGCTCAACGAAGCGACTCTCGCCGCGGCCGTAGTCAGTGGCGAATTCCTGCAAGCGACATTCGCCCGCTTGATCACAAATGGGGCAATCGAGCGGGTGATTGATGAGCAGGAACTCCATCACGCCTTCCCGCGCCTTCGTGACCTCCGGAGAGCGCGTGCGCACGACCATTCCCTCGGTGGCGATCGTCGCGCAGCCGATCTGGAGCTTGGGCAAGAACCCGATTTCGAGTTCGCCCTCGGCGTTCTTCAGAAAGGCGCCATCGGGTCCGCGCTTGGGTGTGCCCACGGCAACCAGGCACATGCGACAGTTGCCCGCTACTGACAAGCGCGCGTGGTAGCAGTAGTGCGGGACCTCGACGCTCGCCAGCTTGGCTGCTTCAACAAGGTTAGTGCCAGCCGCGACGCTTACGGTCTTGTCGTCTATCGTCAAAGTTACTTGGCTCATGTCGACTCCGTCGTTCCGGCCTTCTTGCTCGGGTCGCAGGCTTTCTCGAATTCACCCCGATACTTCGTGACCAGCGCGCGCACTGGCCACGCCGCAGCCTCGCCGAGAGGGCAAATGGTCTTTCCATCAATGTTGTTTGCTACGTCGAGCAGCAACGGGACGTCTGCTGGTCGTCCGCGGCCGGAGTGGATCCGGTGAAGGATCTTCTCCATCCACAACGTTCCTTCGCGGCAGGGAGTGCACTGCCCGCAAGACTCGTGCGCGTAAAACTGAGCGACGTTAAGCGTCGTATCCACAACGTCACATGAGTCATCGAGCACGACGATCCCACCCGAGCCGGCGAGCGAGCCCGCCTTCTGGATCGAATCAAAGTCCAGCTTCACGTCGATCTGGTCGGGTAGCAGAATCGGCATCGAGCTGCCGCCCGGGATCACTCCCTTGAGCGTGCGCCCCTCTTCGAGACCTCCGCATACGTCGAAGATCAGCTCACGCAGCGTTAAGCTGCCCTGTTCGATTTCGAAGTAGCCGGGACGCTTGACGCGGCCGCTGACACACAAGAGACGGGTTCCCGTAGCCCCTTGCACGCCGATTTGCGAATACCAGGCGCTGCCGTGTTCGATCAACATCGGGATGTTGCACAGAGTCTCGACGTTGTTCACGACCGTAGGGCAATTAAACACGCCAGAGACAGCGGGGAAGGGTGGCTTGATGCGAGGGTAGGCGCGCTTGCCCTCAAGGGATTCGATGAGCCCGGTCTCTTCGCCGCAGATGTATGCGCCGGCGCCCCGGTGAAGATGAATTTCGAGATCGAAGCCGCTGCCAAGGATGTTTTTCCCCAGCAACTTGTTGGCTTTCGCGAGCTCGATCGCCGCCTCTAGAATCTCTACGGCCTTCGGAAACTCTCCCCGGACGTAGATATATGCGGTGCGAGCCCCCACCGCGTGCGCGGCGATGGCGATTCCCTCAAGCAGAAGAAACGGCCGCTGATGCAAAAGCACGCGGTCTTTGAAAGTCCCCGGCTCACTCTCATCGCCGTTGCAAATGAGGTAGACAGGTTTGCCGGACTTCTTGTCGATGAAACTCCACTTCAGCCCGGTGGGAAAGCCCGCACCTCCGCGGCCACGGAGACCGCTCTTTTTGACTTCTTCGACGATCTCGGCGGGTTGCATCGCCAGGGCCTTCTTCAAGGCCCGGTATCCCCCCCGCAAGCGGTACTGCGGAAGTGTCTCGGGGGTGTTCCCCGCTGGAAGGTCTGCGAGCAGCAGACGCCGTTCTTTGGGGTGGGCCGGACTGAGCGCCGCTAGAGGGCCGCTGTTATTCTCGCCCGACTTCAGGGCATCGACCAGGGACAAGACTCGCTCTTCAGTCAGGTTGCCGTAGTGCTCGTCGTTGACCATGGCGACGGGGGCCGCCCCACAATCAGCCAAACATTCGAACTCCGACAAGTGGAACATGCCGTCGGGCGTGCTCTCCCCGACCTCGATACCAAGCTTGTCTTTGAGTGCTTTGACGATGCGTCCGCACCCGGCCAGATTACAGCTGACGCTTCGGCAGACCTTCAGGTGGAACTTCCCCTGCGGAGTCGCCGAGAACATCGGATAGAAACTGACGAGCTCGTATACGTCGATGTTCGGCAGACCCAGGCGCGTCGCAATCCACTCGACTTGTTCAGGTCCGAGACAGCGTGCCTCATCCTGAACCAAGTGACATAGCCATAGGGAGGCCGCCCGTATCCGGTCGGGCGGATAGTGGCCTATGAGGGTGTCGATGCGCGCTTGAAGCGCGGTTGAAGGAACGAAGCTCACTGTGAAAAACCCATGCTTTCTAACGACTCAGCGATCACACTCGCCCATGACGAAGTCGACGCTCGCGAGGATCGCGACAAGGTCAGTGACCATGTGACCGACGGCCATCACTGGAAGGGCCTGAAGATTGACAAACGACGGCGCACGAATCTTGAGGCGATGCGGAACTCCTCCGCCTTTACTCACGATATGAAAGCCCAGCTCGCCCTTCGGATTCTCGGCGGAGAAGTAGACCTCGCCAGGCGGCGCGTTCACACCTGTCGTGACGTGCATGAACTGATGAATCAGTTCCTCCATTTTGGTGAGGACCGCCCCCTTCTTAGGCAGGACAATCTTGGGGTCGTCTACGTCTACCGCCCCGCCAGGCATCTTGGCTAGCGCCTGCTTGATGATGCTGACGCTCTGGCGCATTTCTTCCATTCGAACCAGGTATCGGTCGTAGCAATCGCCCACCGTGCCCGTCGGAACCTCGAACTGGAAGTCAGAGTAGGCGCTGTAGGGGTGCGCAGTCCGCACGTCCCACTCCACTCCAGACGCCCGTAGCATAGGTCCAGTCACGCCCAGATCCATGGCGTCGGCACGGCTGAGGATACCCACGTCGCGCATACGGTCACAGAAAATGCGATTCCTGGTCAAGAGCGCATCCACCTCGGCCAAAGCGGGAGGAAACGCGTCCAAAAACTCGCGCAGCTTCGCCAAGAACTGTTCGGGTAGGTCGTTCAGGAGGCCGCCAATGCGCGTGTAGCTAGTGGTGAAGCGCGCCCCGCACAGGCTCTCGCAGAGGTCGTAGATGCTCTCTCGTTGCGTGAACGTGTAAAGGAAGACTGAGGTGGCGCCCAGGTCCATCCCGAGTGCGCCGATCCCAAGCAAGTGCGAACTAATCCGCGCGAGCTCGGTGCACACGACGCGGATGTAGTGGCAGCGCGGCGGCACATCGACGCCAAGCAACTTTTCTACCGCGTACACGTAGGCGACGTTATTGGCGAGCGGCGCCAGGTAGTCGAGACGATCGGTGTAGGGAACGAACTGCGCGTAGGTCAGGTTCTCCGCGATCTTCTCATCCCCGCGGTGTAGATAACCGATGTCTTGCTCGATGCTCTTCACGACCTCGCCGTCGAGCTCAACGATCAGCCGCAACACCCCATGGGTGCTTGGGTGCGAAGGCCCGATGTTGAGCACCATCCGCTGCCCATCGATCGAACTCTCCATATCGAGTTGGGCCTGGTAGGCGGACTCGATCAGCGACGCCTCGCGGCGAGCCGTGGCAGTGAGTTCCGTCGAAATGCCACCCGCCTGCGCGGTGTGAGCCTCCGGTGCCAGCGGCTCAGATGCGGCGTCTTGCTCTTGGGCAGCCATGGTCAGACCGACTCCTTACGCGTCGGAACGCGTAGCTTCACGAGTTGCTGAGCGGCATTGTCGTACTGGCGCGGCTCCCGGCGGACAGATGATGGGCGGCCCTCAGCACTGGAGGCCCCAACTTGCATCGCGCTCGCGGCTACAAAGGGTCCACCCGCCATCGGAGCGGTCATCACGCTACCGGCGGCAGGTGACGCGGTCGAAGGAAGCTCCGCTGGCAAGCCGCCCAGGGGGAAGTCTTTCCGAAGGGGAAAATGGGGATAGCCTGGCCACATCAAAATGCGCTTCAAGTTGGGGTGTCCCGTGAAATGAATCCCGAACATGTCGAAGGCCTCACGCTCATGCCAGTCCGCTCCGCTCCAGACACTGACCACAGAGTCAATGACCGGCGACTCCTCAGAGATGCGCGCTTTGAGGCGGAGGTGGCAACGATGAGTGCTTGAGTAGACCAGGTAGACGACCTCGAAGCGCGGCTCCTCGCCGTAATGATCGACGCCGCTCAGATCCGTGATCACGTCGAAGCCGAGCTCATGTTTGAGCATCGCGCAGACCTCACGAATGTTACCAGCCTGCACGCTGAGCGAGTGCTCGCCCCGAAACTCCCGAGTTGGCCCGAGGGCGTCACCGAACGCAGCGCGGAGCTTTTCAATTGCGACCAATGCCTTCTCGCCCATCGAACTGTCCTGCGCCTTCACGACTTCCACCATGTTCATCCTTGAATCAAAATCGGTCCCTGAGGGATGTTGCCAGGCGGATGATGAGCCTCGGATCTGAGGTCAGAGACTGCGGCCTCGTTGCCGATCCGGCGTTGCAGCGCCATCAACCCCTCAAGCAATGCCTCCGGTCGGGGAGGGCAGCCCGAAATATAGACGTCCACCGGCAGGAAACGGTCGACTCCCTGGACGACCGCGTAGCTGCGGTACATGCCTCCGCTGCTGGCGCAGGCACCCATCGCGATACACCACTTCGGGTTCGGCATCTGCTCCCAGACGCGCTGGACGACTCCAGCCATCTTGTAGACGCAGGTTCCCGCGACGATCATGAGGTCGGCCTGGCGGGGAGAGAAGCGCATCACCTCCATTCCGAAGCGGGATATGTCAAAGCGAGTTGCGCCGACCGCCATCAGTTCGATCGCGCAGCAGGCAAGCCCCATGGGCATCGGCCAGCAGGAATTCTTGCGAACCCAGTCGACAGCAGCGTCTAGCCGGGTGACGATGACGTCGTTGCCCTCAGGGCTGGTGCCGAAAGGTTTAACCAATTCCATTGGCTGCTCTCTTTGCTAAGGCCGCCGAAGCAGCGACGGCGTCTGAAGACTTCGGAGCCCAGGTCAGTGCGCCCTGTTTCCAGACGTAGAAGTGGCCGACTTCAAGGATGAAGATGAAGGCCACCATGGCCCACAACACGACGTCGCCCAGACCCTCAGTGGTACCGGGACGCACTAGGTCCTGAAAAGCGGTCGCCCAGCTGACGATGAACACCACCTCAAGATCGAACACGATGAACAGCATCGCGACCACGTAGAACTTGATGCTAAACCCAGGCACTTTGTCTGGGGACGCCGGCAATCCGCACTCGTAAGGGCTGTCTTTTATGGGTGTGACCACACGGCGCTTGCCCACAATCGCGGGTAGCACCAGGCCGGTCAGACCAAACCCGACGCCAATCAAGAGTAAGATCCCGAGCGGGATAAACTGCAAGAGTTCAGGGCTCATTTGGGCTCGTCACTTCCTTCGGATCTCAGTCTTGTCATGTCGCCGAGGCGCGCGTCCTTTACGGCAAATTGCCGCACGCCGCAAGCTTGGTAATGCCCGTCTGTGGGGGGCCGGGAGGAATCCTAGTCAAGGCTGCACTGAATCGGGAAGTCACTCGGACTTGGCGCGGGTTTCACGGCTCCGTCAGACCCACGGGCCGCCACGACGTCCGCTTTCACAACCGAGAACCCAGGCGATTGCCCGCTCGACGGTGAGCCCTCCCGTGTGCGCGGGGTACCCAGGGTTTGCGCGGCGGCGGCCCTGCGTTGTTCTTTCAAGGCTGAGTTGGTAATCTTGGAGCGTGTCGCGAATCCAGGGGCCCGGATTGAATTCTGGTCACGGGGAAGCGGGGTCGCAGAGTCAAACCCTCCTGGACCGCATTCTTGGGCGCGCGCTCAGCGATGGGCCGCTCACGTTTGCGGCGGTTATGGACGCGGCGCTCTACGAACCGGGTCTCGGCTACTACGCCCGCGCCGAGTCGCCCATCGGGCTGAACCGCGATTTTTTCACAAGCGTCAGCGCGACGGGTCTCTTCGGGCGCTTGTTGGCGACGGTGCTCCGCGAATACAGAGACGCAACGAATCCCCCGGAGCCGTTTTGTGTCTACGAGTTCGGCGCGCACACGGGTTCGCTGGGCCGGGACATCCAGCTGGCGGCCCCCGAGCTGGAATATCGCACCTTCGAACAACCCGATGTGCTCCCAGAGTCGATGCGTGGCTGCGTGTTGTCCAACGAGCTTCTCGACGCGATGCCGGTCCATCGGCTCAAGGTTTGCGGCGGGAAATGGAAGGAGTATTACGTTGCGGTCGCCCCCGGCACCGGCTGCTTGGAGTGGCTGCTGGCTGAACCGTCTGATCCGCGGTTGCTGACTCGCCTGGCTGGGCTGCCGGTGGAGTGGATGGAGGGCTACGAGACCGAAGTGTGTTTGCAGGCCGAAGACTGGCTCCGCAGCGTGGCGCTCCGGCTTGAGGCGGGTTTCATCGTCACGATAGACTACGGGTTCGACACACCCGAGTACTTCTCGCCGCGGCGCGTCCGGGGGGGGCTTCGGTGTTATCACCGGCACCAAACGAACACCTCCCCGCTGGAGCGTCTCGGGGAACAAGACATTACCGCCGACGTGAACTTCGGCGCATTGATGGCCGTGGGCGAGCAGTGCGGGCTAGAAACGATAGACTTTCTCGAACAAGGGCGCTTCTTCTGGAAGCGCTGCCAGGCGCTGCTGTCCACCATCATAGAGCGCGACGCCGGCCAAATGAGCCGTGACCGGAACGCCATCCACCTGCTCACCCATCCAGCGATGATGGGCGCTCCGTTCAAAGTGTTGGTGCAGCGAAAGCGCACGTGAGGCCCCTCTAAGGGCCATCGCCGTCCTGAGTTGCGAGGCTGCGCCTCTAGATTGACGAAAATGCCAATGCCCTAGAACCCCCGGGGGATCGTGGCACTTCCTTGTGCGCGTTCTAGCGCCCGCGCCGGGGGGGCGCCAATTTCTGGTCCTCCGACCAAGATCCGTGGGAACCTGGGAGCTGTGAAACAGCAGCTGCTCGAGAGGGTACTCCCGCTCGCTATTTTGGTGCCGGCCGTGATCGCCGTACCGATCTTGGTCTGGTCGCCTGCTGGGCTACCCAGGTTGAACAAGTTGAAAGCGGAGAAGGTGCAGGTTTCGGAGACGGTGTCACAGTTGTCCGAGGACATCCGCGAGCTCCGAGCGGAGGTCCTACGCGTGAAGCAGGACCCGACCCACGTGGAAAGAGCCGCTCGTGACGAGCTCGGCCTGGTCAGGCGCACTGACATCGTTTTTCAGTTTCAGCCCTGAGCCCCGCAGATCTCGACCAAAGAGCACAGCCCGTGGCCATCGATCTCTCCCATCGTCTCGTTCATTCTGGCGCTGTTCCACGCCGGGACGTCGAGGCCGCTTTGCTGCGCCACGCAAAACACGGCGTCCCGTTTCTCAAGGCCCTGCTGGAACTTCGGCCGCAACTGGGCCAGACGATAGAGCAGGAGATCGAGCGTATCTCGGGGCCCGCAGTGGTAGAGATACCACCCAACGCAGACTTGGTGGCGCGCCTGCCGGAGGGGCTGTGCGCACGCTTGCTTGGATACCCAATCGGATTCACGCCGTCCACGGGCGTGGTCGATCTCCTGCTGGCTGACCCGCTGGATAGGCACGCGTTGCAGGAGTTTGGTTTTCACCTGCGCACGCAGGTGAGAGGACTGCGGGGCAAACTGAGTTTCGTGACTCTGCAGCTGACTCGGCTCGGTGGAGATCCCGAACCCCACACCGCGCGCCAGGACGGCCGGCACATGAACGACAAACCAGCGCCCCTCGAAGAAGCGGAGGGGGACTGGATCAAACCGATTCCACTCGTTCGACTCAAGCCGGCTTCCGGAAGCGTGAGCCCGGGTACTCGGCCTGGAATCGCGCCGGAAGTCACCCGGGTGCGCGCCCCCTCGGAGAGTCCGAAGACCAAACCCGGCGTGGCGCCCGCCGCGATACCGGCTTTGATTGCGGGGAGTCCGACGCCTCCCTACGGAACAACCCTGCCGGAGCGTGGGGCCGTTCGCCCAAGCGAAGCGCTCCTAGGCGTGGACGCGAGGACCCCTAGGATCCCAGACCCTGTGCCACCGGAGGAGCCCCGAACCTCACCCGGAGTGGCTCCGCCTTCTGGCCGAGGCGGTCTGCACGGACCGCCCCGAGTGGTCGTAGACGCGCGTCGACCCCGAGTATTCAGTCACGACGGCGACGTCGGCGAAGCGTCAGGTCGATCGCGACCCCCCTCGCCGGTTTTTGAGGCCGCTGCTGCGAATGAGTCTACGCTTTTCGGCAACCAGCACGCATTTCAGACCGCGCTGAGCGAGCTGGCGATATCCGATTCACCAGACGCCGTTGTGGATGCGTTGGTCCTTGGCCTCGGATCCGTTTGCCGTGAGGTCATCGTTCTCGCGCCCAAGGGTGACCGGTTCAGGTCTCGCGCGCGCGCGGACGGCGAAGGTAACCCTGAACGCTTCACGGGAATCGAGACTAGCGGCAAAGCGCCCGGTGCGATCAGTGAAGCGGTGGAGAGTGGGCAATACCTGGGTGAACCCTCCCATGAAGATCGAGCGCTTTTTGTTCGGCGCCCCCCGGAAGTCTGCGCGACGCGGATCACGGTCTCGGGGCGGGTGGCGCTGGTGCTGTGTGCTGCGGGGTTCGTCAGTTCATTCGAGGTGACCCGGCGCTCCGATCAACTCTGCCGTGCCGCGGCGGACGCGCTCAGCCGTATTTTGCTGGCCAGGAAGC
>JBDKJZ010000200.1:0-9143 GCA_039796375.1 Pseudomonadota bacterium | reverse complement strand
GTACTGCTGACGATTGCCGGCTTCGGGCTAGTGAGCCGTGGGGCCCCGATGGTCGTCGTAGCTCTGCCGTTAGTTTCTGCCTTGGGAACCTGCAATTCGCCTCCATTCCTTGGAGAAAATCTGCGTGTTGTCGAAGCGGCACAAAGCGCCTACGCGAAATTGTCTGTAGTTGAGGATACCTCTCGCGGCGTTCCCCTACGGCTGCTACGAGCGAACCATTCGTTTATCGGAGCAGAGTGGGTTGGCTCTGGCGAGCCTGCGTTCGCTTTTCTGCATTTGATGGAGGCCTTGAAGCTAGCCAAACCAGACGGAAAAAGCCTGCTGCTCTTGGGGCTCGGCGTCGGCTCGCTTCCGGTCTCAATGGCGAGGCACGGCGTGATTTCCGACGTGGTTGAGATCGACGGTGAGGTTGTTCGCCTTGCGCAGACACACTTTCGATTCAAGCCTACAGGTGAGGTGTTCGTAGAAGACGCGCGCGCGTTCGTAAAGCGAGGCACGAAGCGCTACGATTTCGTCGTTCACGATACCTTCACGGGAGGTGATAACCCAGATCACCTGCTGTCACTCGAAATGATGCGTGAGCTCAAGGCCCGACTCACGCCTGAAGGGATCGCCCTGGTCAACCTTGTAGGCACTGACACGGGCGATTTGTCGAAGCCCGCTCAGGCGTTTAATCGAACGATACGATCCGCCTTCGAATATGTCCGAGTATTTCGGGACGGCCCCTCGAAGGGGGCTGATGAGCTGTCGAACTTGTTGTTCTTCGCTGCCAATAGCCCAATCGAGTTTCAAAACGCCGCGGAGTTTCAATACGAGAGCGAACACTGCGAGCAGACGCTGACAGAATTTCAAAGCTGGGAAACTCTGAAAGACATCGACGAATCGGCGCCACTTATTTTGGACGCGGAAAATCCGATGAACCGACTCTCACTCCCAGTCAGTGAGAAATTTCATCGACACATTGACCAGATGTACGGGCCAGAGTTCTGGGTCAACTGACGACGAGTGCCCCTCTGTAGATCGCCGGTGGGAGGGGGTAGAGTCCGTGCTAGGCGTGTTCGCTAGAGCCGCTGTTCGGCGCAAGCACCTTTTGCAGCCAGCTCGCCAGCACTTCAATTTCTTCGAGGCAAAGCGAGTGAGGCATCGGGAACGAATGGAACTCGGCGCTAGCCCCGGCTTTTCGCACGGCGTCGTAGCTGCGCTGACCGAGCTCAAACTTGACGACCGGATCGACGGCGCCATGGCAGAACAGAATCGGCGTGAGCGCATTGGCGCGGCTGCGCTCTTCCTGAAAGGCAGCTGGCAGCAGCAGGTACCCACTGAGCACGCCGATCCCCGCCAGCGCGCTCTCAAAGCGTGAGCCCACGTGCAGCGCCATCGCGGCGCCCTGACTGAAACCCATCAGCACAATCTTGTTCGCGGGGACACCGCGTGCGATTTCCTGTTCGATGAGCGCTTTGACGGTCGCTGCGCTCTGACGCACGCTGCGTTCGTCTTCACGCAACGGCGGGTCATCAAAGCTGAGAATGTCGTACCAGGCCGGCATTCGCACGCCTCCGTTGATAGTCACGGGTAAGTGGGGAGCGGCGGGGAAGACGAACCGCAAGCTGAGCGCGGCGAGCATCGGCACGACATCGTCAAAATCGTGATTGGTCGCGCCCAGACCGTGCATCCAGATCACGGTCCCGTTGGCTGGCCCCGGGGGATCCACTTCGAAGGTGCTGAGCGCTGGCGTCATTGCGTGGGCAACCTAGGCAAAATGTGTTGGTTTGGGTAGGGTGTTGGTGGCTTCAACCGAGGCGCCCAAGACACCGCTTGCGCTCCCCGCGGAAATAGCGCTACGGGCCAGCATGCCCCGCCCCTTCGAGCAGCTTGATGCCGTAGTGACTCCCGAAGGCCTGCTTGAGCTGCGGCGCCGCGGCGACAAGGACTTCATGATCCTGATCGGCGGGCGCGTGCTGATGACTAGCAATATCACCACGTCCGAGCGCGTATTGGCACAGAAGGGGTGCCAGGCGATCGCGGGAACGGTGAAGCCAAACATACTGATCGGGGGCTTGGGCCTGGGGTTCACGCTAGAGTCCGCGCTTCAAGCGATGCCCAGCGATGCCACGGTGGTCGTCGCGGAGCTGAATGAAAAAGTGATTGATTGGTGTCGCGGGCCAGTGGCGGCCGTCAACGGAGGGGCTGCGCTAGATGAACGCGTGCGCCTGATCGTCGCCGACGTTACCAAAGAAATCGCCCGCGTTGCAGCCGCGGCTTCGGAGCCCCGCTATGACGCCATCCTCTGGGATCTCTACGTTGGACCGACTCGTAACGGCGGAGATCGTGATCCTCTCTATGGTGACGCGAGCCTCAAGAAGACCTGCGCTGCTTTGCGGGTAGGGGGCGTGTTCGGTGTTTGGTGCGAAACGCCGAGTCCGGGGTTTGAACACCGCCTCAACAAACACGGCTTAACGCCTGAGCTCGTCCGAACCAAAGGTGGCGGTCTGCATCACGCTGTCTACCTCGCCACAAAGAGACCCCCGCGCAGCGAGCGGGCGCCAATCACGTCCGGTAGTGAAGGAAGGAAGGGGGTATGAAGCTCTCGCAAGCTTCAGTCGTGACGGAGCTCGGTCCGCTCTACCTAGTGGCCTCTGAGGTTGGGTTACGCGGTGTCTATTGGGATGAGCAGCCGGGGACCGTTGCAGCGAGTAACGCTGTGCTACGCATTGCAGTGAAACAGCTGGTCGAATACTTCAGCAGGCGCCGCCAGGCGTTTGACCTTCCGCTCGAGCTTGAGGGGACGCCGTTTCAAAAGCGGGTTTGGGAACGGCTTTGTCAGATCCCCTATGGTCAGACCTGTTCGTACAAGGACGTCGCGGCGAGTATCAAGAACCCGCAGGCGGTTCGGGCTGTTGGGGGAGCGAACGGAAAGAATCCGCTATGTGTAGTGGTGCCGTGTCACCGGGTCATCGCTGCTGATGGGGGCATCGGCGGTTATACCGGGGGTCTAGAAATCAAGCGTTATCTGATCGAGCTCGAGCGCGGCAATCGGGCTTCGGTGCGGAGCGTGGCGGCAGCGCGAATCAGTATCCAGCCGAGCGCGGAGTAGATACTGGAAGGTGCCTGACAGTGTGGTGTCTTGGCGTCTGTCTTAGGACAATGCTCACCGCGCGCTTCCTTCCGCTGTTCTGTACGGGTGCTGTCTTACTCACGGGAAGCTGCGGGTCAGACGGCGCTACTCCGGCACCTGAAGAGCCCCCGTTGACCGGGACATCCGAGCCGATGTCCGCTGGCGGTTCCTCAGGAGGTGCCAACGAGCCCAAGCCTTTGCCTTCATCCAGCGCGAATCCGCTGCCGCCGACGAGCGGAGGAGCCCCGGCAACGGGCGCGGGTGGCGCAGAGCCGAGCACCGGGGGGAGCGGTGGGATGACCGAGCCGGTTGCCAGCGGGGGCGGAGGTATGGTGGAGGTTGAACCCCCGGGATTGCCTGACGGCAAAGGGCCGTTCCTTGAGGCTGCTGGGAAAGTTGTTATTGAGGTGGAAAGTCTCCCCGCGGCGGCTGGTTGGACCCTCAAGACGGAGCACGCGGGTTACACGGGTACGGGTTACTACGAATGGACCGGGGGCGACGCTGGACAGGGCGGGAGCGGGCTTCTCAGCTACCCGGTACAAATCACGACCGAGGGCGAATACCAATTGTACGTCTACTCGCACCAGGCTGCGGGGGCCATTTGGGATATGGCGAACGATCTGTTTCTGAGTGTTCCGAGCGCCCTCCCGGTGATCGGCTACGCGGACATGACGGCGGCCCACAAGACCTATGTCGGCTCCGCGCGTGATCACGAGATCACCAATCGTGACGAGCGCGCCGCCCTGCGCATGGGGCTCGTGGGTGATTGGCGCTTCTGGGTCTACACGGAAGAGCCTCGGCGCGTCGTGCGGGTCAAGTTGACCAAGGGCCTGCACAACCTCGAGCTGTCAGGGCGCTCGCAAGGGTTCGCTGTCGACCGAATCGTGCTGCATCTCGAGCCGGGGTTCGAGATGCCAGATGCAGTGCTCAGCCAGCAATGGGCGGCGCTAGCACCATCGTTGCGTGCGCCGTGAAGGCGCAGGCCAATCGGTACTGCGGTTGGCCGATATGCGGTCGGATGCGCTGGTGGCTCCGTCGCGCCGCACTCGTACATCTAGCTCGGTAGAGCCGTGTTCACACCGCCCCGCTCGGCGTCCTCGGGCGTGTCCCAGTCGCCGAGGGACGCTCGTTCCCCCTCGGTGAGCGATAGCTCCAGCGCCCGCTCGGCGTCGAAGAGCCCCTGCAGGCCATGCTGTCCGGAGTGAGCGCGGCGCCTAGCTGCTACCAAGACCGCCTCGGCGCGGAAGCGCGAGCAGAGCGTCTCCCATTTGCCCGTCGATCTCGGAGCTAGGATGTTCGCCTCCGGTGACTCCGACAGCAGGCGCGAGAACAAATGGGCGTTCAGGTACGGCATGTCACAGCCAATCAGCACGGCCGTCGAGCCGCGCTCTGCGGCGTGGTTGAGCAGCGCGATGAGCCCGCCGAGTGGACCGCAACTAGCCGGTTCATCCGGTAGTTGTGCGAAATTGAACTGCGCATACGCGTCGTTGGAACCCAGCAACACCACCTCGGCTTGCGGATACGCCAGCAAGAACTGCTGCGCAGCCTGGGCGATCAGTGTTTTTCCGCGATGTTCCAGTAGCCCCTTGGCGATCCCGCCCATGCGCGTTGCCCTTCCGCCGATCAGGATCCCAAGAACAACCGCGGTCATTAGAGTTCGGATAGCAGTAGAAGGGGAACACGACCACCCAAATCAATTCCGTCGCTGTCCTCGTGGACGATCGCGAGTGCATCTGCCCAGGCGAGCGAAGAAGTCGAACCGGATCCTTGGTGTGCCAAAGGGGTGACCGCTTCACCTTGTACTCTTACGCGGTAGAAGCCACGGCGGCCCGGCTTCTGGCGAATGGGGGCGGTGAGGGTTCCGTAGCGGATAGGTGCGCAAGGGTTCGTATCGCCCTGAAGGGCTCGAATCAGCGGCAGCGCGAACAAGCAACAGGTGAGCTGGGCTGAGACGGGGTTGCCGGGTAGTCCAAGTACTGTGACCTGGGATCGGTGCGCCCGGCCGGGGCGCTCGTATCGACCGAAAACGAGGGGCTTGCCCGGCTTGATCGCGACCTTCCAGAAGTCCAGGTTGACCCCTTCCGCGAGCATCGCGTCGCGCATCACGTCGTGTTCCCCGACGCTCACACCGCCGATGCTCACCACGATGTCTGCGTTTTGGAGCGCTTCGCGAAGGTAGACACGCGCTTGTTCTTGGTTATCGGGGACGAGCGGACCGAGGGTGGCGAGACCGCCCGCTTGCTCAACTAGGCCGCCGATGGCAATCCCGTTGGACTCGGGGATGGTGCCGGGTGCGCGCAGCATGGGTGGCCGTCGCAGCTCGTCGCCGGTACACAGGATGTGCACGCGCGGACGCTGGCAGACCGCTACCTTGTCCACTTCTAATGATGCCAGTAGCCCAAGGTGGAATGGGCTCAGGCGAGTCCCGCCTGGCAAAGCGACATCCCCAACCGCGATGTCCTCCCCCTGGCGGCGGATGTGATCGAGGGGACGCGGCGCTTCTTTGAACTGAGCGCTGGACCCCGAGCGCGTCACGTCCTCCTGAAGCACGACTGCGTCCGCGCCGAATGGAATCGGGGCGCCGGTGAATATTCGCATGCAGGTGTCGCTCGCGAGCGCGGGAGGCACGCTTCCTGCGCGGCTCTCACACACGACGGGGAGGTTCCACGGGCCATTGCCGTAGAAATCCCTCGTGCTCACCGCGTACCCATCCATGGCGCTGTTGTCGAAATACGGAAGGGCCACCCTGGCGATGACCGGACCGTCCAGGGTTCGTCGGAGAGCCTGGGAAATGGGCGCAAATTCCGAGCCTAGCGGACGGACATTGGCGAGCACACGTTGGAGGGCTTCATCTAGGGACAGCATCGTAAACAACCGAAACGAAGGGTGAATGTGTTGGAACTACTTTGGAACCGCGGTCCCTGGAGAGAATTCGTAAGCGGCAACCGAAAGCTATGGGAAACTCGCGCAGTCGTGAACCGAAAGCGTGCTGTGAATCTTCCCCCTCGGCTGGCTGCAGCCGCTCTCCCGTTGCTGTGTGCGGCGCTGGCTTGTGTGCAGCTGCCAGCCCCCTCAGTCGGAGAGAACCCGATTGCTGCTGCGCCAGAAGTAGAGCTGCCCGCTCCCTCGCCGCCAACGCCCCTGACCGAACCCGCTGACGAAGCGTCTGACCTCGACCCTTCGGCGCTCGAAGATTTTCGGGGAACGCTTGAGCCTCACGGGCGCTGGTTGGAGCACCCTGTGTATGGCACGGTCTGGGTTCCGCATACCTCCGCCGTGGGAACACAGTTTGCTCCCTATGCGACCCGGGGTCACTGGGCGCTCACTCCGGATGAGCAGTGGCTCTGGGTCAGTGATTATCCATTTGGCCGAGTCGTCTTTCACTATGGGCGCTGGGTGTGGACGGACCGGGTTGGTTGGGTGTGGGTCCCTGGTCGGCGGTACTCCCATGCGTGGGTGCACTTTCGAGTCTCCGATTCGACCTATGTTGGCTGGTCCCCCATGCCACCGCGTTACGTTTGGCGCTCAGGTAGGGCCGTCTGGTTGGCGAGCGTCCCCCCAAGTCCCTACGTGTTTGTAGACAGCCGCTATGCATTCTACCCGGCAATGCACAGCCAGGTGATCACTGAGCACTATCGAGTCCGGCGGCTCGCCGCGCGTTCACGGCTCTACCGGCCGCGCCACGCGGATTCATCAGACCGCTATTACAGCCCGCCGCTGCGACACACTCCGACGAAGGCGCGCTCGGCGCACCGCGTCGAGCCGCCCAACGAAGCGACCACCCACAGGCGCTTCTCAGATGTTCGACGGCCCCAGCCCTCCGCTCGGAAAGCCAAGCCCGCGCTGGCGCACACCCCGCGCGTACGACCTCAGCCTGCGAGCGTGGGGCGCAGCGACAAGACTCTCAAGACCCGGCGGGTGGTCAAGAAGGGCGCCGCGTTGCCCAACCCGCGCCCCGTGCTCCGGGCCTCTCAGCCCAAGCCGAAAGAGACCACAAGACCCAGACCGAAAGAGACTACTCGGCTCAAGAGTCGCCCCCCGGAGGGGCCTCCAGCCCGGATCACCCCTGCGCCGACTCGGAGTTCTACTCGAAGTCACGCTTCTGGTAGGGTGCGCCCGACACCCAGGCGCTCGCGCTAAGTTAACTTGACTCCCATGCGATCGAAGGACACTTGGTTTCGGCTGTTAGCTGCCGCGCAGCTCATGGTTGCGCCGCAACTCACGTTGGGTTGCGGCGTCGACGCGGGGGGGCCCGTGGCGCCAGAAGACGCCGCGGCAGGCCGTGTCTACGACGTTGAGATTGACACCGGAGCTGGCATTGAGGTGGAGGGGGGCCAAGGGGCCGGCGTATTCCTGCAGTACAGCTCGGGTGGCGAGTGGGAACTGTTTACTACATGCGACACTCTGCTCTCTGGTTTGCTCTGCGAGTATGACATTGTGTTGAGCGTGCCCGTCGGCGCGCGTCTTGGGTCGCCGCGTGGTCTGGAGCTTGAGCGGGGCGATCAGGTGGTTGAGCAGCGGGACGGTGTATTGCGCCTGCTTTGGTTGACCGGTGATGACTTTGATCGTGTGACCTTCGAAACCGATGAGGGCGAGACGTTGAGGTTGGACGCGTTGATTGATGGGGTTCCAGACCCTGAGCTGATCTTTTGGAACGGTTACGATGCGCTGCAGCAAGCGGCGCCCTCCAATCCCCTAGACCTCACGCCGAGCGAGCTATGAGGTTCGGCGTAGTATTGTTGGCCGCGTGGGCCCTGACGGCCTGCGATGACAAGCCCGAGCGAACAGAAGCGCCGACGGACAAACCCCCGCCGGGTGCCCTGGATGCCTCGGCCCCACGCCGTACGGACGCAGGCCCCGACTCCGGAGGCGCAGTTGAGCCGGCACGCGCCGATGCAGGACTCGACGCCGGCCTGCGGGTCCTGCCGAGCCTAGGGCTCAACGTCTTGCCAGCGCGGGCCTCCGCCGACGCAGGTGCGCTTGAGGGCAGCGACGCCTTGCTTGCAGATCTCGCGCTGCTAGCGCTGCAAGTTCGCGCGACGCACTTCAGCTACCCGGCGATGGGGCTGGACGCTGCTGCGGTGGCAGAGCGTGTGGCCAGGTTCGCGGAGATCGGGACCTCTGTGGCGGTGCAGCTTGAGGTGATTTCCAGAGACTCCGCGACGGGGGAGCCGACTGCTGTGAACAGCGCGAAGGTGGTCGGCGTCGTTCAGGAGCTCTTCGCGCGTAACCTGGCCGCCGACTACCTGCTCTTCGGTGGCGGCTTGGAGGTCCATTGGGGCAGTCTGCGCGGTGCGGCGCGCGCCGAGTTTGAGCAGCAGGTGAGCGGCTTGATGGAAGCGGCTCGGACGGATCCACGGCGTCCAAGCGGTCTGCGCGTCGGTTACAGCGCTCGGTTCGAGACGCTGCGCGAGCACCCGTCGCTGTTCGGACGTTGGAATGACGTAGCCGAGGTGGTCGGAGTGAATTGGTTCGTCCTCGAACCGGGCTTGACTGAGCTCGATTCAAGCAAAGCCCAAGCCGTGATCGACGGGTTCCTTGGTGGAGTCGCGCGGGCGGGGCTGCCCGTGGTGCTCCAGCAGGTCGCTTTTCCCAGCCGGCTTCGGGGCGCAAGTCAGCTAGCAAGCCAGGCTACTTTTCACTACCAGCTCCTCAAGGCGCTGGCGCTGTCGGGTGACCGGGTGCCGTTCGCGGCGATCTCTAGTCTGGACGACCCAACCGAAGCGGACTGCGCGCTCCAGGCCGCGGACCTGGGCATGTCGGGCGACGAAGCTTTTACTGAAGCGTTGTGTTCGATTGGTCTGCGCTCGCCTGGATTCGTGAAGAAACCCTCATACTCGGCGGTGATCGAGGGGCTCGCGCGTTTCTCAGGTCCGTAGGGCCGAACAA
Source organism: Pseudomonadota bacterium (assembly GCA_039796375.1). Taxonomy (GTDB): domain Bacteria; phylum Myxococcota_A; class Polyangia; order Polyangiales; family Polyangiaceae; genus SZUA-265. Next base: position 139 of record JBDKJZ010000200.1, on the reverse strand, counting down.
GTCGACGCGCCGCACGAAGTCCCTTGGCTGACGAAATCTTGTGATTGGCGGCGCGGCGCCCCAATGTTGCTATTGTTTGAAACCGCCGGCTGAGCACGTGTCTGTGACTCACCCTTTGATTTGGAGGCTAGCTTTTGGA
>JBDKJZ010000199.1:0-9154 GCA_039796375.1 Pseudomonadota bacterium | reverse complement strand
TTTCCAGCGCCCTTCAAGTCCAAAATCTGTACCCCGATTGGGCCTGCCAGGACGGAACAACATCGACAAAAAAGTCATAATATCAACTAATTACACTAGTGGCCACCTGGCCGACCATCGCTCCGCTTGAATATGGCACTTGGTGTTCGACCCACAAGGATGTATGAGACCGCTCGGTCGCTGGCACCGGCCGGCCGTACCCGATACTTGACGCCCAGCCGGGCATGCGGGAGTCTCCCGCCGGTCGACTGACCCGAGACGCACAATGATCACGCAAGAATACGCCGCACCCTACAACAACGCACGCTCTGAATCCCCGCGGGAGGAAACTGACCCGACGCCGCGCACTGTCGATTGGAACAACCCGCGAGTCGCGGCAATCCTTGAAGCGGCAGCGAAGTGTTTCTCGCGGAAGGGCTTCAGCGCCACCACCCTAGCCGAGATCGGCAAAGAGCTGGGCCTGCGAAAGAGCATTGTTCACTACTACTTCGCGAGCAAAGCCGCCCTCATCCACGAGGTCCAGAGCTACACGTACCACAAGTACTTGGAGCGTGTCCGCGATGCAGTCCGTTCCGAACTCGGTCCAGGTGAACGCTCCGCGAAGGGGATTCACGCGCTTTGGGATGCTGCAGGCGACGGCAACGTCGGCCTCAACATCGAGGTGTGGAGCGCTTCGCGCAATGACGAAGAGTTAAAGCGCCGCGCTGCCGCTTTGCAGAAGGAGAAGCGAAAGCTGGTCGCGCAGAGCATCGCGGACATGCTGGGCGCCGATCCGTCGCGTATTCGTGAGTCGCTGTGCACGCTGGTACTCAGCGTGCTGAACGGGCTTACGGTGTGCGAGTATGTTGAAGGCGAGGCGGCACGTCCGCAGGAAGCGTTCGACATCTTTGTGTCGCTGCTTCGGGCGGGGCTGCAGAACCTCGACACCCCGCAGCCTCAGGTGCCGCAGATTTCTCCGACCCTGCCCTCGTCGTTGCCGCCGCACCCGGAATCGCTGCATCACGCGATGCCGCAGTCGCTGCCCCTCCACAGCGCCCCGCAGGGTTTGCCATCCCAGGGTTTGCCATCCCAGGGTTTGCCATCCCAGGGTTTGCCCTACCCGGGTTCACCTCTCCCGGACGGGTTGGGGGGCCACGCTCAAGCGCTTGGGCAGCACGCCTATCACCAGCCAGCGCAGCAGCCGCACAACCCGCAGCCGCAGCTGCAGCAGCCGGGGATGCCGCCTCACGGGCTTCCTCATCCCCACGGCTGAACACTGAGGGCGCGTGTTCGAAGCCATCCTCGGACAGGGGCCCGCGGTTGAGACTCTTCAACACGCCCTTCGGGCTGACCGGCTTCATCACGCGTATCGCTTCGAGGGCCCTTCGGGTGTCGGCAAAGAGCTGACTGCGCTGACGCTCGCAAGGGCGTTGCTCTGCGAGCGCGGGGGCTGCGGAGCCTGCGCCAGCTGCAAACGCGTGATGACGTTCTCCGCAGAACCACCCCAGGTGCCGCAACACCCGGACGTCGTCTTGGTGGGTCGACAACTTTACCCCAAGAACGTCGTCTCAAAGCCGGAGACCACCGGGATCAGCGTCGAGCAGATTCGCAAAGTCGTCCTGGGGCGAGCTGGGTACCCACCGCACGAAGGCCGGGCGCTCTTTTTCATTCTCCGCGATGCCGACGAACTCACCGTCTCAGCCGCCAATGCGTTGCTCAAGACGCTGGAAGAGCCCGGCAAGAACGTGCATTTCATTCTGCTCACGAGTCGACCCCATCGGCTACTCGACACCGTGCGCTCGCGAACCCTAGCCGTCCGGTTTCGCGCGCTCCCCGATGACGTCGTCGCCCGCATACTGGCGGAGCACGGTAAGAACCCCGCTCTAGCTCCCAGGGCCCAAGGGAGCGCCAGCGCGGCGCTGGAGCTCGCTGACTCCGACGACCTGGATGTGCTTGGCAAGTTCGCTCAAGGAATCCGTGAGGCTGTGTCCGATCCAGGCATCACTAGCGCACTCGCATTTGCTGGGAGTCTGCCGAGCGACAAGCTTGAGCTCCGGCGTCGGCTGCTCGGCTACGGACACGACCTGGCGCAGCAGCTCCGAGAGGCCGTGCGCGGTCAGAGCGGGGACGGGGAGGACGTCCGCCTTACTCGCTCCTACCAAGCCGTCAACCGCGCGCTGCTCGCGCTTGAACGGAACACAGCTGGGACCCTCGCGGTCGAGGCGATGCTCGTAGAGATGCGGCACGCGCGCTAGGGTCTAGTCCGCGCTCAGAAGCGCTTGAAGGACGCGCGCCGCATCGGTGATCGCCAGTGGAGTCCGAACCTCATCGTTCGGTCCCGTCAGGACGCTAGAAATCACCGCCGCAAGATCCGCCCATGGCGCAATCTGCGAAGCGGTCAGTGCCGACACGCCACCAATCGCCACCAGCGGGACACCTGCTGCGCGGGTGCGCTCGTGAGCGAGCTGCAGCATCGCCGTGCCTACGGAAGGATCCGCGTTCAGCTTGCTCCGCGTCGCGAAGATGGGTCCGAACGCCACGTAGTCGGGAGCCTGGACAATCGCCTCGTCCAATTGCAACAAATTGTGCGTAGACAAGCCGAGCATTAGGCGCGGATACGCTCTTCGCACGTGCGCGGCAGGCAGATCTTCCTGCCCCAGGTGGACCCCGTCGCAGTCCGCGAGCTCGGCGAGGTCCGGCCGGTCGTTGGCGAAGAAGAGAGTCCCCGCTGGGGTCATCTTTCGAATTTGCTTGAGCCAAGTGAGGCACTGCGCCGGGCTGCTGTCCTTAGCGCGCAACTGGATCGCCGCGGGCCTGGCCGCGAGCAGCGCCTCCACCACGGTCAGTAGCTGAAGCCCCATGGCGCTGCACACCTGGGCATCCGCGATCGCGTAGAGACCTCTCATCGGTCACGTCATAGTGAGGCTCGCGGCGATTGACAATTCGGCAAGAACCCCGTTTCTGGGTGCTTTTGCGAACGCACTTTACAGGGCCGTTGCGGGCCTCTCCAGCCAATGATAGGCCCCATGCGAATGCTGTTTCTTAGAGCACACACCCAGGCCGGTGCGGTTCACGAACCCTTTCCTAGAGCGCGCCCTGTCCCAAAGCGAGCCCTCTGGCTAGCCGCGGTGTTGCTCGGTCTGTGGCCGTCGACTTCCGTCGCTGGCTCTGCAGTTAGCCCTATCGGCGCTGCCCCGACGGGCGGCGTGAGCGACGCCGAATCAGCTGACGTCTCGGCCCTGAACGCCGTGGAGCGAGAGCTGCTGAGTTCGCTTGCGCTCACCGTTTCCGAGTCGGGACCGTTGGAGCCGTGGGTGGTACAGGTAACGAACATCGGGGCCCGCAGCATCCGGTTAGCTGCGGACGCACGGCTCCTGGCCTTCGAGGTGAGCGTTCCGGGTCGGAAGAAACCGGAAGTCTGCCGTATCCCAGCGGAGATGCGCCCCACGTCGATCGAGCAGGCGACCCCGACCGACCTCAGCCCTCGTCAGAGCTTCACCTTCCGCATTGACCCACGCTTCTACTGTTTCGAAGAGGGTGAACAGTCCTTGTTAGTGCCGGGTGCCCAGCTCACGCCAATGTTTGGCTGGCCCGAAGCGACCAAGACGGTATGGAAGAAGGGGCAACGCGTGGAGGTACGACCTGAGCAGGTCGCACCGTTCGCGGCGCAGCTGAGTCCGCCGGGGCCGAAGCCCGCGGGTGTCAAAGATACGGGCGGCGAAACTCAAACTGCCCCCGTAACCCAGGACATCCCGGGTGCTGACGCAAGCGAGTCTGCTACGAAGGCTGCTCCGGAGGCCGGTGCTGTGACCGAGCCGCCAACGGGGGATAGCCGCCAGGACGAAGCGCATTTGGGCCTGAAGCAAATTTCAGGAGGCGCGATTACGCTCGGGAACGAGTACGTCAGATGGGCTCCGCAGGTTCTGAGTGTTGGTGAGCGCGCGAAGCAGAACCTCCCCCCGCTTGAGCTGGAGATTGTCAGGGGCTCCGACTCAGTTTCGGCGCGTAACGCGCGGGTCACTGTGCGCTTGACCAATCATGGTCCTACGCCGAACACAGTGTTCTTCAGGCGAGAACATCTAACCTTCATGCTCCTCGGTCCGGAGGGACTCGTCACCTGTCCGGCACCCGATGAAGAACGCGCCCCAGACGCGCAGGAGTTCACTCGCCTTGCAGTGGGCAGGCAGGTGAACTTCGTGACGCAGGTCCTCGAGTTCTGCGAAACCTCACACCTCGATAGACCAGGGTTCTATCTGGTCGGCGCAGAAGCGAACCTCACCGACAATGGTTCGGCGGCAAACCTCACAGCGTTCACAGGCAAGCTGTTCAGCACGCAACTTCGTCCCCTGCGAGTTCGAACAGGCTCGTCGCCTTTCGTGCTCAAGGACTTTCTGTCGGTTTCCGAAGCGCGCAAGCGCTTCGAGTCCCGCAAGCGCACGAGCAGCCGCGCGCGCACACAAGCGATAGGCGGGCCCTTCCGCGCAGCCCTGCAAGGCGGAGTGGGCGCCAGCGCTCCTGCTGCGCCCCAACCTGCCCCACCGCCCCAAGCGCCTCCTGACCAAACGACTACTGACTGAGCGTCAGCGTCGCTTCGGTAGCGCCCTGAGCTCATCCAGGTTGACCTTCGCGCGCGGATCGGTCGGATCCAGCGCAAGGGCTTTTTTTAAGGCTTGCTCGGCGCCAGCCCGGTCACCTTGCGCTGCACGCGCAATCCCTAGGTTGATCCAAGCGGAGCCCAGCGTTGGATCGATCTCAAGCGCTTTCTCAAACCAGTCCAAGGCGCCAGCGAGGTCGCCCTGTTGCTGCTGCGCGTAGCCCAGGTTATTCATAAAAGTCGCGCGTCCGGGGGCAAGCTTTTGTGCCTGGACCAAATGGGGAATCGCCGCGCGGATATTATTGGTTGCAAGCAGCGCAGTCCCGAGATCACCAAGCGCTCGCGGATCGTTCGGATCCAGCGCCACGGCCTTGCTGTAGGCGCTAATCGCGCCCTGGGCGTCACCGTGCATCATGAGCGCTGTCCCCAGGTTGGCTTGCCTCGCCGCGTTGTTTGGATCGAGCTCAGCGGCCCGCTGAAAGCCAATGACGGCAGCAGAGACCTCCCCCTGGGCCAGTGCTGCCACGGCCAGCGCTGAGTGACTCTCCGGGTTTGCCGGCAGGAGCTCCACCGCCCGCCGCAGCGCGGCCCCAGCCTTCGGCGCGTCACCCCCAATCAGGTACAGGCGGCCACGTTGAAGGAAAGCTTGTCCAAAGTTCGGGTCGAGCCGTATCGCTTGGTCGAGCAGTTGAAGCAGCTCGCGGACTTGTGGCTCTCCTTTCGCCCCCGCGTACTCCGTAGGGATCTTCGCTTCGGCGAGCCGCGCCAGGACAATCCCTACCACGGGCGCTGGCTCCTTCGGGATCAGACGGCGCGCTTTGCGATAGTGTAGAAGCGCCAGCTCTGGAGTTTCGCGCTGCAGCGCTGCGTCCCCCAGCGCGAGCTCTCGGTCCGCTTCATCACCCTTTCCCCGAACGAGTGACGCCGACCCGCTACGGCCGGCCAAGGTCGCCTCAGGGGTCGCACTGATCACTCCCCGAGTCTGTGACTCCGAAGCCAAAGGGGTCTCCGTCACCGGCGCCGCGAGAGTGGCCGTCCCGGGCTCCGCTTTAGGCGTAGGCCAACGAGGAGGCTCACCGGGCGCCGAGTCGATCGACAGAAAACGCTCGGGAGCGTTTTCGATCGGGTCCTGAACCTGCAGGCTCGCCTTCGTCGGACGTCCAGACCGGAGTTCTGCAGTCTTTGGTTCGGCGGCGGGGCCTCCACAGGCAGTGAGCAGCGCCAGGGCCACGGGCACCCAAGGCGAGCCAACCGAATATCTCGGCGCCAGATTCGTCACCTCACCCCCCTCCCCAACCCACTCGCCATGCTTTGTACGGGCCCGCAGACGGACTCACGCCGCCGCATTCTCCTTGCCGTCAAAACGGAGCAACGTAGGCTTCCCCTCAACGGAAGAACGCAGCACGACCGGGCGCTTCCAGAGCCGGTGTATCGCACGCATGGCAGCTTGGCTGTAGTCGCCACGGAGATCAACGCCCCTGTGGTCATGCGTGAGCAGGAGCTCGCCGCGGTTTTCAAAATTGGCGTCCTCGACGTAGATGAAGGGGTTTCCGCGGTTTGTCAGCTGCGTGAGCAGCTTCTCTTTAACTGTTTTGAACTCGCGCGTGGCGATCTCGTAACGCTCATTTTTTGAGGACCAATCAAAAGCGAACAACTTATGCTGGGCAGCGAACTCAGGCGTTAAGAACTCATCGATGAAAGTGACATCGTTGTAGAGTGCACGGACCTCGAAGATCTTCTTCTGCCCTAGCCCAAGCCGCCTATCCCAGCCCATTTTCTGGTCCAGGTTGTCAATACTCTCCCACTCGGCCCCAAACTGCCCCTTGTTCCAGCGTTCTTCGATGTTGCGAAACAACTCCACGCCGAGCTTGTAAGGGTTCAATCGCCCACCGCTGGTCGCCATGACCGCAGCATTGTTGTCCGCGTAGTCTACAATCTCCGTCGCGTCGCAGACCTTCTCAGTCATCATCTTGGAGTGCCAGTAAGAGGCCCAACCTTCATTCATGATCTTGGTCTGCATTTGCGGGAGGTAGTAGTAGGCCTCCTCGCGGATAATCGCCAATATCGCGCGCTCCCACTTCTCTAGTGGTGCGTTCTCGAGCAGAAACAACAGCACATCCTGGGTTCGCTCTTTGGGGAACTTTCCCTTCCGATCGATCCGTTCAGCGCGGATCTTCTCTTTCTGCTCTTGGATGTACGCTTCCGGGTTGATGAACTCCTCCATGTAGTCTTTCGCTTTGAGACGGGGGACTACAATTTCGCTCGGCTCCTCATCATCGCCGACGCTGTCCTTGCGCTTGCGCACCACGAACGGTGACCAAGGATCAATCAGATTTTCGAGCGACAAACACAGATCGATGAGCTCCTCAACAGGCTCGATCCCATGGCGATCGATGATACGACGCACCGCGGAACCGTGGTTGGCCATCTTGTCGACCCAGCGTCGGTCGGGGTCGTAGGCCTGCCCTCCGCCAACGGGCGAGAGCACGGGACCGGAAACGTCCAAGTCAGTCGAGCGGAAGCTGAAGTTGTTCTTGAAAAAGTCCACGTGTCCGTAGACGTGGCACATGACCAATTTCTGGTCGGTCATGCTGTTGCCTTCCAGCAAGTAGGCGATCGCTGGATTGTTGTTGATCACCAGCTCATAGATCTTCGAGAGCCCGTACTCAGTGCTCTTCGATAGCTGCTCATACTCCATACCGAAGCGCCAATGAGGATAACGTGTCGGAAAGCCGCCATAGGACGCGATCTCATTGATTTGATCGTACGGGAGCATCTCAAACACGGTCGGGAAGAAGTCCAGCCCGAAGTCGGCGGCAATCTTCTCAATGCGCGCCTGCTCCTCTTGAAGGTAGGCAGGCAAGCGAGTCTTGGTGGCGAATTGGCCCATTATCTACCCTTACCCAGGAAGTCTTTGATGCTGCCCACGATCGCGTCCTTGTCTGCAATTTCGCTCGTCACCACTCGGTCGTCCTGGCCGAAGTGCTCGGTCAAATCCTTGATGAACTGCCCCGAACCGTACGGGCTCTCGACTTGACCGTATGCGAACATGTTCACCCTTGGCAATATCTGTTGCTTTAGAAGCTGAACGCAAGTGAGAGTGTCGTCCATCGACCAGTTGTCGCCGTCTGAGAAGTGGAACGGATAGATGTTCCATTGATCAGGGGGGTAGTGCTCATCGATCATTTGGTTCGCCAGGCGATAGGCGCTGGAGATCATCGTGCCCCCAGACTCGCGGGTGTGGAAGAACGTCTCGCGATCCACCTCGCGCGCGACCGCGTCGTGAATGATATACCGGCTCTCTAGACCCTTGTACTGCCGCCGCAGCCAGGTATCGATCCAGAAGCTCTCGATGCGTACGATCTCTTTCTGCTCCTCACCCATCGATCCAGAAACGTCCATCATATAGATGATGACCGCGTTGGCGACCGGCTCATTGTGCTCTTTCCAAGAACGAAACCGCTTGTCGTCATGCTGAGGCACAATGAAGGGGGCCTGCGGGTTGTAAGTCCCCGCCGCGATCGATCGCTTGAGCGCTTCACGATAAGTTCGCTTGAAGTGCCGGAGCGACTCAGGCCCGACCCGTCGGATCCCTGTGTAGCGGTCCTTGCTACTCTTGATCCGACTTTGCCCCTTGTTCTCGATCGACGGCAGCTCCAACTCTTCCCCCAGAATGTCCGCCAGCTCATCTAGCGTGACGTCGACATCCAGCGAGTGCTGCCCCTGATCGCTCCCGGCCTTACCGCTGCCTTGCGCTTGTTGGGGATTTCCATCCCCGACCCCGTCGCCGACCTTACCATCACCCTGGCCCGCCCCACCCGCTTGCTGGTCGCCAAACACGAAGCGGGGGATGTCGATCTGGGGAACCGGAATGGACACGACGTCCTTGCCCTTGCGTCCCAGCATTTCGCCATGAGAGATGTAGCGCCGCAGGTTCTCTCGAATCTTTCCGCGAACGATCTGGCGAAAACGCGAATGGTCTCGATCGATCTTCAATGACATGAGCTTCGATCCCCGACGCGCGTAAGTTTCACCCGCGTAGTGTCGCATACGCAGACGTTCAGTCCAGGCAAGGGACCCACGGGTCTAGTCTTCTGGGTGACGCGCTCCTCCGCCCGCCGGCCGCACGACTGGCCTTTGGTCCTCCCACGAGTCAGGTTCAGTCCCGGAGCAGCCGCGCTGCTTCAATAGCCGCGTAGGTAAAGATCACGTCCGTCCCCGCGCGCTTGAAGCACGTCAACGCCTCCAGCAGGCAACGGTCGTAGTCCAACCACCCACGCTCCGCGGCAGCCTTCAGCATCGCGAATTCACCGCTCACATGGTAGGCGGCCACGGGCAGCGCCGTGTTCTCCCGGACGAACCGGATCACGTCCAGGTACGGAAGCCCGGGCTTGACCATCAACATGTCGGCCCCCTCCGCTTCGTCCAGGCGGACTTCCCTTAGGGCTTCGCGAACGTTGGCGGGGTCCATTTGGTAAGTCTTCTTGTTTCCTTTGCCAAGGCTCGAGGCTGAGCCGACGGCGTCTCGAAAGGGTCCGTAAAACGCGCTGGCAAATTTGGCGCTGTAGGCCATGATTTGAG
>JBDKJZ010000198.1:0-9161 GCA_039796375.1 Pseudomonadota bacterium | reverse complement strand
GTTCGTGGGGTTATCGTTGCCTGTCGAGTTGTCAGCGCCGTTTCCGGGCTGCTCCGCAGCCTTCTGCTCGTCAGCATCGGCTTTCTTCTCGGCTTTCCTCTCGGCTTCAGAATTACTCACGCTCGCGACGTCGCTATCGTTATCCGAAGAGCACGCGCTCAAGGCGAAGGACGGGAATAGACACGACAGGATCCAGACGCTTCTCGGTAAAGTCATGGCCGGGATAGTGGAGCATTAGCGGATTCGAGAAACCGTCAAAGCGCGGGGCAAGAACTTCGCATGAGCCCTGACGAGCCAGTGCGGAAAAATCCAGCGAAGCCGAGCGCGTCTGACTCGCCGATCCGCGTGAACTTCACAATACCTGCCTGTACCTGCCTGGTGCGGGCCTCTGCGGCTACTTGCTCGCCGGCCGTTCCGCTTGGCCTACGCGACGCGACCCTGTAGTGGATGTTCACCCCAACCTGGTCGACGTAGCCCTTGAGTTACCTACCACGTCCGCGTAGGCGATGGACAAGGCCACTCCGAAGTCGTCCGAGTTCAGTTCGGCGGCGCTCCAGCCGCGACCCCGGGGCCGCGCTGGGAACCACGCAATGTATTGTTTATGGGCCCCCTTGGGTGACCGGGAGGCTGACTACTCTCCCGGAGCAAGTCGAGTCGACCGCTTCCAGACTCCTTTCCGGGTCCTAAACCAGCCTTTGACGTTTTCAATGCCCAAGTACAACACCGGGACCACGACGAGCGACAACAACGTGGAGCTGATCACGCCCCCGATCACCGCAACCGCCATGGGCGCTCGAAATTCGCTGCCTTCACCGTCGCCGATAGCCGTGGGCAGCATGCCCAGCACCATTGCTGCGCTCGTCATCAGGATCGGGCGCAAGCGCGAAGGCCCAGCTTCAAGGATGGCTTGCAGTGGCGTGTCACCGTGGTCGCGCACTCGCACGATGGCGCGATCGATGAGCAAGATGGCGTTCTTGGTGACCAAGCCCATCAGGAGCACAATACCGATCAGGGCGCCCATAGCCAGCGTGTTATTGGTGAGAAACAGCCCCAGAATTGCGCCAACGAACGCTAGGGGCAGCGTCATCATGATGGTCAGTGGGTGGATATAGCTTTCAAACTGGGACGCGAGCACGATGTAGATGAACACCACGCCGAGCAGCAGGGCGATGCCCATGTTCGCGTTGTTCTCGTTCATCATCTTCAGCTGGCCGTCATAAGCGATGGACATGCGGGGCTTCAGCTCCAGCTTGGCGATTTGGGGCTGGAACTCTTTAGCTACGTCGCCCAGCGGGCGTCCAATGGGGCTAGCCCAAATGGTGATTTGCCGGTTCCTGTTCTCTCGCTCGATCACCTGAGGTCCTTCGGCGCGCCGAAAGTTTGCGACATCTGAAACCTTGATTGGCCCCTTGGGGCTCTGGAGAGTCAGGTCCTCCAGGGACTGCGCATCGCCCCGGAAAGCTTCGTCGAGCTGGACCCGTATGGGGATGTCTTCTCCGTCTACACGCAGGTTGCCGCTCTCATCGCCTTCTATGGCGGTGCGGAGCCCTAACGCGATCTCAGCCGTTGAGAGCCCATGATCGCGTGCGCGGACGCGGTCGATGGCCACTTCTAGCTCTGGGCGCCCGGCGGAATAGCGGACCTGTATGTCACCCACGCCCGGGGTGGCGTGGAGGATCTTCTCGATATCGAGCGCAGTCCGTTCGATGTCGACGAACTCTTCGCCTCGTACATTGATCATGATCGGTGCTTCGGTTGCCGCGCCCTCGACGAACGCTGGATCGGTCACTGAAACGCGTGTGTTCTTCGGTAAGACCTGTGCGGCAGCGCGTCCGACTTCCTTGAGCTCACTCAGCGGCATGCTGCGCTCGTCCTTAGGTGTAGTGCTGACTCGCCACTTGACCTTGTTGGACTGCCCGTCATCGCCGATGCTCGTGTACACCACGACGATTTCGGGGTGCTTGAGCAAAGAGCCCTCAACGACGCGGCTGAGCGCTGCGCTCTCGGCGAGTGAGGTGCCGGCAGGTAGCTCCGCCTCCAAGACGAACTGGCCGCGGTCCTCGGCATTGACGAACTCCTGCCCTGTGAGACCTGAGATGTAGCCCATGAAAACTAGGCTACCGATGGCGAGGCCTCCCACAATCAGCTTGCGTCGCACCGCCCAGTGCAAAACCGCGGCGTAGGTTTGGTCTACGCCTTGAAAGAAGCGTTCAAAGGGGTACTTGAGCCAGTCGAAGCGGCTAGATTTATCGTCATGTGACTTGGCAAAGCGCGACGACAACATCGGGTCGAGCGTGAACGCGACGAACAGGGAGATCACCACCGCCGCCGAGATGGTGATGCCGAATTGACGGAAGAACTGGCCCACGATGCCTTCGACGAAGGCGATGGGCATAAACACTGCCAAGATGGTGAGTGTGGTCGCAAACACGCTGAGCGCGACCTCCTTCGTGCCATCCAGCGCCGCCTGCATCGGCGGTTTACCACGCTCGAGGTGCTTAAAAATATTCTCCCGTACCACCACGGCGTCGTCGATCAGTAGTCCAATCGCCAAAGACAACGCGAGCAGCGTCATCATGTTCAGCGTGTAGTCCAAAACGTACATCACGAAGAACGTGCCGATCACGCTGGTCGGCAGGGCCACGGCGCTGATCAAGGTCGAGCGCAGGTCCATCATGAACACCAAGATGACCAAGATCGCCATCAAGCCACCGAACACGATGTCGTGCTCGACCTGGGTCACCTGGGAGCCAATGATGCGGGATTGATCGATGATCAGCGCGCTGCTCATTCCAGGGGGAAGGTTCGGCGCTAGCTCCGCCATGCGCTTCTTCACACCCTCGGCCACGGCCACGGTATTCTGACCGGATTGTTTGCGCACATCGAAGGTGACCGCGTCTTGGCCGTTGACACGGATTTCGTTCCGGATCTCCGCGAAGTCGTCATCCACGCGCGCCACGTCGCGCAGACGCACGGCTGAACCATCGGGCGCGTTCGCGACGATCGTGTCGCGGATTTGCTCGACGCTGGTGAACTCGCCCAGCGCGCGCACGCTGACTTCGCGGTCACCTTCGTCAAAACGCCCCGCGGGCACGTTCAGGTTTTCTTGACGTAAGCGCATCGCCACCGCGCCGGGGCTCAAGCCCAATGCGTCTAGCCGATCTCGGAGTAGCCGCACGCGGATCTCGCGCTCCGCACCCCCGCGCACTTCGACCGCCGCCACGCCAGGCACCTGCTCAAGAGCGGGGCGCAGCTCATCATCGGCGTATGCGCGGAGCTTCGACAACGAGTCAGCTCCGCCCACCGTGTAGGTCAGAATTGGCGCGCCCGAGACATCGAAGCGCTGAATGATCGGCTCCAAGGCCTCGTCTGGAAACTTGTAGCGTACTTGCGAGATACGTTCGCGCACCTCAGTCGCGGCTTCATTGATGTCGACGCCCAAGTCGAACATCACGAAGGTGGTTGAGCTGCCTTCGCGTGAAAGTGAACGAACGCGATCGATCCCGTTCAAGCTGACTACGGTGTCTTCGATCGGGCGGCTGAGCAGCGTTTCCACTTCGGTGGGGCTGGCGCCGGGGTACGGCACCGTGACCACCACGATCGGGAATGTGATGTCAGGAAACAAGTCCGTGCCTAGACGGCGGAACCCTTCCAGCCCGAGCACAAGGAGGGCTACGGTGACCATCACCGTGAAGACTGGCCTTCGGATTGCGATTTCTGAGATGTTCATGAAGAGACCGTATGGCGAGTGACCGGTTAGGGGCGGGGCTCAACGCTGACTGGATCGCCCGCCTTGGCCTCAGGGGTGGGCGACACGACGATCTGCTCTCCGCCTCTTAGGCCACTCCGCACGAGCAGCGAGCCATCTGTGTCTAGGGCATAGACGACGCGGCGCGAAACCAGAGCGGGGCCTTCCACTGCGAGGACTTCGTCTTGCGACCCAGGGCGGAGCACCGTGTGCGGCAGTTTCCAGACAGAGACGGGGGCGCCGCTTTGCACGCGCGCGCGCACGAAGGTTCCGGCGCGCAGGGTTTGCTCTTCATTGGGCACGGTGGCCTCCACCGGAACGCGCCGAGTGTTTGGGTCGACTGACGACAGGACTGCGGCGATCCTGCCTCTGGTCTGAGCCCCTTCAAGTTCGACCTCAGCACCAGCCTTAAGCAGATCAGCGTCCTGTTCAGACACGGTGGTCTTTAGCCGTAGGGACCGCGTGTCGACCAGTTCAAACTGCACCGCGCCCGGTGAGATCACAGCCCCGATGCCGTCAGGCACTCGGGTGACGGTGCCAGCGAAGGGTGCCACCACCGAGTGTTGGCTCAAGTTCACGCGCACCAGCGCTACCTGCGCTGCGGCGGAATCGAGCTGAGCCTGCGCGAGGGCTGCACGCTGAGTCGTCTGTACCCCGACCGCTTCGGGAACGGAGCCACTACTGACCAGCTGCGTGGTGCGCCGCTCTTCATCTTGCGCCATCAAGAGTTGTGCCTGGGCGGCTCGAATTTGAGCTTCTGATGCGCGCAGCTGAGCTGCGGCTTCGGTCGTGTCCAAGCTGCCGAGTACAGCGCCTGCTTTGACCCAGTCGCCGACTTGCACGCGCACAGCGCTAATGCGGCCGCCTAGCTTGAAACCCAATCCGGCGCTCTGCGCTGCGGCCAGCGTGCCATCGAACTCCACTTTTGGCACCCAGCTCGCCTGCGTGGCTTGGATCACCGACACCCGCACCGGGGCGTTCAGCGCCGCTTGCGTGCGAGCCGAGTCTTCTTGGCGCTTGGTCTCGACCACCAGTCTTGCTTGGTTAGCGCTCAGGATGCGCGTGCCCGTCCAGGCCGCGAAACCGAGGAGGAGCACGATACCAATGACGATACCGCCGAGTGGGGCTTTCACCGGCTTGGGGCTGTGTTCACTGACCTGTTCTGACATGTTTTCCATTCGTTCGTGTAGTGGTCGCCTTGGAGACCCGCAAACTCTTAACTTTGGTGCCTTTGCGCTCTGCGCTCTTCACCCGTAGGGCCTCGACCAGTTTCGCATCGGCGACGCCCATCAGGGCGAGCCGCTGCAGCTGCCCGATTCGTGAGCGAATATTCGGCTTTCTGTTCTCGCGAACGAGCTGTCGCGCAAAGCGGTCATAGCCGCCGGCAATGAACGTCGCAGCCGTGGGGATATCCAAATCAGAGCGGTAGAAGCCGGCTTTGACGCCGCTCTTCAACAAGGCTGCCGAGACCTGTTGGGCACGGGACGCAAAGTCGTCGATCAGGTGAATGTGGTTGGCCGAGCCGCCGCCGTCCAGTACCAGCCGCATCAGGTCACGGTGTTGCCAGACAAACTCGAACAGCTCCGTGTCGCGGTCTTGCCAACCTTGGAGGAAGGTGCGCAGGTCCCCTGATTCACGCGCGGCCATGCAGTGATCGGTGTCGAGGGCAATTAGCCCCAGCGCTTGCATCATTGCCGCGACCAATTCGGTGAATACCGAATCCTTCGTCTTGAAGTGCAGGTAGAAGGCTCCCTTGGACAGGCCGGCGCGCTCGGTGATGTCCACGACCTTGGTGTTGTCTAGGCCCTTTTTCGCGAACACTTCCTGGGCGGCAGAGAGCAAGCGCTCTTTGGCTTTTGGATCGCCGATTCGGGCCATGGGTACCTGGGTTAATAACTGAACCGCGAGTCAATGACCCGTGGGTCAACAACTCGCGGCGTAATTAGTACCAGGGGCGGCCGGCGTCAAGGGGAGGCGGGGCGGGATGCGGCCCCGCTGAAATCTACCCGAAAATATTTGGCGAGACCGGCTCCCAACCGGGGGGAGGCTTCAGTGCGTCACGGCGACGGCACCCTGGGATGGTTTGAGATCAACTTTGATACACGCTGCCAACCAGGAGCGCGTAGGTGTCGGAGAGATAGAAGCTCGTTAGGGCGCCGAGTCGAGTGAGCAGGTCGGCGTAGGCTTCGGGGTGGCCGCCTCGCTGTTTCTCGATGACGGGGAGGGCGCCGCGGGCCGCGAGCTCAGCGGCTCCGCGCACGTAGTCACTGCGACTCCGAAATAGGGCAGCGACGGCGGCGGGGAAGCTCTGGCAGGCGAGCAATCCTACGCGATCGGCGCTGAGCTGCATCAGGCGGTGCGCCAAGAGCAGCTCTTCATTGGCCGTGGAGATGTCGGCTCGGCCGTCGCTAGCTGGTTGCGCCTTGTCGACGGCGTGGGTCAGGGCGCGCGCGGCGGTGATCGCTTGTGGCAAGCTGAGCTTCGCGGCAAGAACGCCCAAATGATTAGCCAGCTTCAGGCCCTTGAGAATTGGCAAGATACCCAGCGCCAGGTCGAGGCCCTGTTTACTTTTGTCGAGCACACCGCTGAGCACGTCACGGGGGGCAACCCGAACGTGTCCAAACCGCAGGTGGGCCAGCTCGCTGCCGATAACAAAACGCAGCTGAGCGATGGGCATGTAGTAGCGGCTTTCTGGGTCGAGGTGCTGGCCTCCCACGAGAACGAAGGGACTTTGATGGTTGAACGCGCGGCACCCGACATCGTCACGACCCCGAGAGACGTAGGTCTCGAGGTGCCCAAGGCCGAGCAGGGTGGCGGCTTCGTCAGTCGCGATTACGACGGGCAAATCGGCTTTGGTCACCCGCTCGCAGTAGAGTTTTAGGGTGGAGAAGTCAGGCGTCGGGACCTTAGCCAGGAGGGTCTGAACCCGGGTGAGTGCTTGTTTGTGGGGGCTGATCAGCGGATGGGGAAGAAGCTGAAAGTATTCGCTGGGGAGTGGGGTCAAGGTCCCGGCGTTCAGAGCCGCGGCCGGGGGCTCTGCGTCGCCAAGGCCGTGCACGACTTGAAGCGCGACGCGGGCGCGGGTAGCGACGGGCTCTTCGCCGCATTCGGCCAAAGAGACTAGCCACTCGGGATTGAGCGGGTCGAGCTCATTCAGCCGCTGAAGCACCTTGGTGCGGCCGTGGGGGTTGTCGACTTGGGCTCGCAGGGTGAGGCGCTCAAGCCGCTGGCGGGTGCCGCGCAGCGGGGACGGTGGCAGCTCAATCGGCAGCTCGATGTCGCCCAGCTGCATCGGGGGTAGCTGAGCTCTGCGCGTGCTCAAGAGCGCGGTCGCCGCCGCTACTTGCTCGTAGTCCAGTAGGAGCGCGGCGTGCGCGATGTCCGCTTCAGCCGCCGCGGCGGGGCCCTGCGAGGAGGCGCGTTCGGCTTCCCAGAGCGTTCGCGACAGCGCTGAGGCTGCGGAAGAATAACGCGGGTCGCGTGGCAAAACGCCGAGCAGACGGCGACTCGCGGTTATCGAGATTTGCCAGTGCGTGTGCAGACGCGGAAGGTCCGCCTGCGCGAGCGCGCTCAAGGCCACTTCGCTCAGCAGGTCGCTCTGTGCGGCGCGGCCCACACGGCCCGGTGAGTCTTCAAGGTCGAGCCAAGCCCTCATCAAGCTGGCCGTCGGATCTGTTGCCAGCGCGGGGCAAGCGAGGAGCTTCAGCGCGGTGACCTTCGCTGAGCCGTTGCCGAGCCTGACGCAGGCCCTAGCCACTTCTAGGATCCGGGCTTCGCCAGTGGGTTCGCGCGCTGGGGTGAGCAACTCGGCGTTGGGTAGGGCGGGCTCGCCGCGATTGAGTTTGGCGAGGCCGCGACTGAGCGCGCTGGGCGCCGACGCCGGCGGAGCCTCTTGCCAAGCTAAGTACTCGACCTCGCCGACCTCTGAGACCGCAACGCAGAGCGCTCGCTGCTCGGTCAAGAGGAGCCAGGCGGGGGCGGTCCATTGTCCCAATAGAGCGGACTGACCCGTGAGCTTCTCTGCGAGTGGATACCAGGCGAGCAGCGTTTCATCGGGGGACAGCAGATGCGCGAGCAGCGCGGCGTTGGTGAACGAACCGGGCCGGACGAACGGGGAGGGGATCCAAACGGCGGGGCGGGGAGCCAAGCGCGCGACGCATACGAACTCGAGTGCTTGCTGCAGCGCTGCGCGTGAGAGCGACACCTGGCGTCCGGCGAGCTCAAGCGTGCTCTTCAGGCGGCGACGCGTGAGTTTGAGCGCCGTTCCAGGACCCAGGAGCAGTCGCTCGGCGCCGTGCAGCAGCTCCACCGGCCTTGGGCGAGCAGCGCTGTGGCTTGGGTGCTGCAACAAGAGCCGGGGCGTTTCGGACAAGCGTAACGTCCGGGTGGGCCAGGTTGCGTGGGGATCCCCGTAGGTCAGCTCAGCGGGTACAGTCACGGAGAGCCGTCCTATCACAGAATAAGCCGCACGGCCGACAAGCTGCCAGGATTGGAACGTTTCGGGGGCGTCCGTGCGGCGATAGGTGTGTGCCAAGTCATTTCTGTTTGTGATACACGGTCCCCGATATGCCCCAGACTTCCGACCAGATCCGAAGTGCGTTCTTAGAGTATTTCCGCGGCGCCGGCCATGAGGTGGGCGAGAGCGGCCCTGTGGCCATTCAAGGCGATCCGACGCTCATGTTCGCGAACGCGGGCATGGTCCAATTCAAAGATGTGTTCACGGGCAAAGAGCAGCGCAGCTACACCCGAGCGACCAGTAGCCAAAAGTGCATCCGCATCAGCGGCAAACACAACGATCTGGAGAACGTCGGGCCTTCGCCGCGGCACCACACGTTTTTCGAGATGCTCGGCAACTTCAGCTTTGGGGACTATTTCAAAGCCGACGCGATTCGCCACGCTTGGACGTTCATCGCGCAGCTGGGGTTACCCCCCGAGCGCCTAGTGGTGAGCTACTTCGGCGGTGAAGAGGGCATCCCCGCCGATGAAGAAGCGCGTGAGCTTTGGAAAGAGCTCACGGGTTTACCCGATGAGCGCATCATCCCCTGCGGCATGAGTGAGAATTTTTGGTCCATGGGCGATACCGGGCCCTGCGGACCCTGCACCGAGATCCATGTTTACCAAGGGCCGGACAACCCGGATCCCAAGACCTTCGGCCAAGAACAAACCCCTGAAGGCTACGGCTGGATGGAGATCTGGAACTTGGTCTTCATGCAGTTCGATCGCGACCAGACTGGCAAACTAACGCCACTGCCCGCCCCCTGTGTCGACACGGGGATGGGGCTCGAGCGCATTGTCAGCGTGATGCAGGACAAGACCAGCAACTACGAGACCGATCTGCTCCGTGCGTTGGTCGATGAAGCGGCGCGCATCGCGGGGAAGACGTATGGCGCCAGTATGTCGCCGGACGATATCA
>JBDKJZ010000197.1:0-9174 GCA_039796375.1 Pseudomonadota bacterium | reverse complement strand
GGCGCGGAAGTTATCTAGAGCTTGCTTTGGTCGGAGCATCGCTGCCAGAGCTGTGGCATAAGGTGCGACCACTAGATGTTCACCCAGACCACTCTTTAGCCCGAGGCTCGGTACACCGAACGCGCGGTATTGGTAAGTCATACCGAGGTCCATTACGTTGTAAGCGGCCTCTGAGATACCCCACGGGACCTCGCGCTGTGCCCCGTAGGCCTGTTGATGACCTATTGCCGCGTGACATGTTTCCCAAAGCAAAGTGTCTCGGCTCAGGCCAGTCAAGAGTAATGGCATCAGGTATTCGAACATCGAGCCGCTCCACGACATGAGCGCCCGCCCAGATGACGTGGACGTCCGCGGTCGTGCTAGCATCGACCAATGCTCGAGCGGAGCATCGCCTTTAGATATTGCGATCAGGCTTGCAAGGCGGGCCTCGGAGGCGAGTAGGTCGTAGTGAGAAGCATCAAGGCGCGCGCCGCCGAGGTTGTATCCTATCGAAAACAGAGAGCGCTCTGAGTCGTAGAGGAATCCGAAGTCCATGCCGTCTGCGATGCCGACAGAATCCTCGCCGATCTTGAGCGCGCGTGTTTCAAGTGCATCGCACGCGATAGTAGTATTTTCAAGGTGTGAGCGCAGCTGCTGAAGGTACTCGGTACACGCGGCTCGTTCATCTGTATCAGTGATTGAGTCTAGTTCGCACTCTAGACGCCATCCTACCTTAATACATTCTGTAGCAGCGAAGCCGAAGTCGGTGAACGACTGACTGTCGTGGAAACACCTTAGCATGTCCTCGAAGTGTTCGGCGCGTCGCCCGTCGCGCAGTCGTGCTGGTGGTGTCGATAGGTGCTCAAGGCATGGGGCCAACTCGCCAATTTGCGATGCGGCGCGCGTCAGAATCAACAGGGATTGGTGAAGCCAATAGTGCGAATCGGAAGCGCAGCGCTGCGCGTAGCCAGAAAGCATCGCGGCTGATGCGGTCGCTACGACTGCTTGGAGCTCTCGCAATCTCTCGACCGCGCCTTGGGTGCCGGCCGCGAAAGCTCGGGTCAGCGCTCCTTCGAATTCGATCAATTCAGTCGGCAACTCGCTGGAAGGCTCAGTGCGCGCCGGGCCTTGGCTCTCGACCGACAACCATAGCGCGTCCAGCGCGGCCTGAAACGTTGCCGCGTCGAATAGTGGCGTCGAAGATAGTTCGCGACAGGCCTCGCGCAGAGTCCACAGGTATGCAGCGAGGTTGCCGCTGTCGACGGTTGACACATACTGCGGTTCAAGCGGGTGCAACGTAGTCGTGTCATACCAATTAAGCACGTGGCCCGACCGGCGCTCCATTCGGGCCAGCGTCGCTAAGGTGTTCTCTAGTCGCGTCAGAACATCACTCACGGTTATAAACGCGAAGTCCCGCGCGGCCACCACGGACAGCAGGTAGAGGCCGATGTTTGTCGGCGAAGTACGGTGCGCTACTACGCCACGGGGTTCATGCTGGTAGTTGTCAGGCGGCAACCAATTGTCTTCGGACGTGACGAATCGGTCGAAGAACCGCCACGTCTTCAAGGCGACAAGCCGCAGCTCGCGTCGAGCCGATGCAGGCAGCTGGTCGGTCTGCCGCCTCACGTTAGCCGGACGCCCCATCCAACCTACAACTGCTGGGGCGAACATCCACAAGCCCAGCAGCGGCGCGGCGAAGGGCAGCGCGCTTGGTGCGGTGGCCGTCACCGCTGGGAGCGCCAAAGCTGCCGCCCAGGCGCTCAGTGCGAATCGGCGGGAAGTTCTGGCCCCGTTTGCGGAGTGAAGTCTCGCCGCCTGGCTCATTGTCGTCCATTCAAGCAATCGCTTGTTCGAGACCACCAGACGGTGCACAGTTCGCACTATTGCGTCCACTGAAAGCAGTGCCTGATCGAGCACTAGCAATAGGCGGAGCAGCAACTGGAGCAGACTCTTTACGAGTTCGCCACCGAACCCTGCGACTTGCGAGTTTTGAAGGAAGGCGGCGCGGGTAAGCGCCAATACCTGCCGGCTCAGCACAGGACCTGCGAACACGCACAGCAGAGTCAGAGTCGCCATCGGTACCAAGGTGGGAGCCAGTAGCCAACTCAAGACCAGCAGCAGCACGAGCGACGGTGCAACGAGGCTGCGTCGCAGATTGTCAAGCAATTTCCATCGATCAAGTGGCCGCAGGTCGTTGAGGCGCCTGACGCCGCCGCGTTCACGGACACATGGCATTAGCCAAGGTAGAAGCTGCCAATCACCGCGCACCCATCGGTGTTCTCTACCGGAAGCTACGCCGTAGGTAGCAGGTTGTTCGTCCAATACTTCAATGTCCGTAGCCAATGCTGACCGAGCGATGCAGCCTTCAAACAGATCATGGCTGAGCATGCGATTGTCGGGGATCCGTTCGCGCAGTACGATAGAAAAGGCGTCGACGTCGTAGATGCCTTTGCCGATAAACGAGCCCTCGCCAAACAAGTCCTGGTAAAGATCGGATACCGCGGTGGTGTATGGATCGATTCCGGGTTGTCCTGAGAGAATCCGCGCGAATCGCGAGCGGTGAGCGCTAATAGGGAGCGTTCCAACGCGGGGTTGGATGATGCCGTGGCCACTGACAACTCGCCGCCGGGCTAGGTCAACGACGGGGCGGTTCTGCGGGTGCGCCATCGTTCCGACCAAGCGCCGTGCCGCGTCCCGCATCAGCTCCGTGTCGGCATCTAACGTGATTACATACTGGATCGTAGTCAGTAGGGCTAAAGGTGCGGTGACCACCGTGAAGCTCGTATCGGTGGCTCCTCGGAGCAGTGCGTTGAGCTCTTCGAGCTTGCCACGCTTGCGTTCCCAGCCCATGAACGTTTTTTCAGATGGATTGAAGGAACGGCGACGGTGGAACAAAAAATAGCGAGGTTGAGCGCCAGCTAGCCTCCTGTTGAGCTCGGCGATGCCTTGAACAGCTTGGTCCAGCAGCTCCAAGTCAGAAGCCACCTCATCGGCATCGCTGTCTAGGAAGTCAGTGAGCAGGGCGAAATAGAGATTCTTACCGGGGTTCCCGAGTGACCGCACCTCGAGGTCCTCGAGCAGCTGCGCTAGGGAAGCCTGGTTTTCCAGCAGCGAGGGTACCACAACCAGAGTGCGATGGGCGTCAGGGATCCCGTGCTTGAAGTCAAGCTTCGGCAGTAGCCGCGGTGGCAAGGTGAACACTGCAAGGGCGTTTACGAAGGCTAGGATGACTTCGCTCGCGGGTAGGGCGAACAAGCAGACGAGTACCAGACAGACGCCAATGTTAGGCGTCAGTGGCAGTAGAATTAGGGCGGCGACATAGCAAGAAGGAAGCAAAAGGCCAAGGAACGCAGTCAGGTAGAAAGCCAGCGGAAATGACAGGACCAGGCGTGTCCATCGCTCACGGAGACGCGCGCGATATCCGCACAAGTGCTCCAGCTGGCGCATACCATCTCCCAGCAAGTAGTGACCTACGTGGGACTCCGACTCGCGGAAGCCAGGGTTTTTCGATGCGCCTTGGGCGTAGGTTAGCGCTGCCTCTGCGACGTCAAGTTCGCTTAAACGGCCGCGACGTGACAGACGCTCTACAGCGTGCCGGCAGCGGTCCTGCGACGGTAGATCCATCGTCGAATAAGCACAGGCGGGGTCACGACGTAATACCGCATCAACTGTGCTGGTGAGCTCAAAGAACCGAGTCCAATCGAGAGCTGCGATCGCTCGCATACTGGTGATAGCATTGCCCACGGAAACCTGGTCTGCCGCCCTGCGGAGATGTTGCTTTCGCGCTAAGTCGTCAAGCGTAGTGCCTAGGGCATCACAGCGCTCCTGAACCCATTCGCTTACGACAGTAAGGGGTGCATCAGACTCTCGAACGCGCCTGACTAGCTGCACCAGGAATGCATCGCTCGACACGACTGTCGAGCGAGACATCTTGAACAAGTGCTTTTGCGGGTCGTCGCCTGACTCGGCGCTGGCCACGAGCTTCTCAGCTAATTCGTCAGCAAGACGTCGGTCCTTGGTATTCGACTCAGAAACAGCAAGCGCCCCAACAACGAGCGTCAGTCCCAGGCGAAGCATGATCGGTACTGCCCACAACTCGCCAATCGTGAGCCCAGAGACGCGCTGGTAGGAACTAACGTAGTCCGCGAGGCTGGTTGGGTCGACGCGCGCGTCGGTATGGCGCAAGTAGTCGAGACAGAGGCCGTACACGCGGGGATATCCGCGCATGGCGCCGTGCGAGACGCGTGGTAGCTCAACTAGGTAGCGCCACGGCAAGTGGTCTTGGATTTCTCGAATTTGCTCGTTCACTACGTGCGAATTGTCTAAGAGCCATTCCTCCGCAGGGGTCGGGTCGTGGTGCTCCTCCTGGCCGCTGGCGAGTATCTCGTACGCTACGCGGATCCGTTTGCGAGCTGCGGCGAAGCGCTTTCGTAGTGGGCCGGGAGTGATACGTAACGAAGGGGCTCCGTGCGCTCTTGCGACTTCTGCTGCGTGAAGCGTTAAGTGCTCCGCGGCATACAACTCACCACGCAGAGCGCTTGGGTCATCCCAGACAGCGCTGCTAGAGAGGCACGGGCATTCGGGGCGGTGCGAATCAAAGTCGACTAGCATCTAAAGCCGACTGCCGGTCGCCAAGCGCGCCGGGGGTTCCGCGCCAGAAAGCAATACGGAGGTCGCGGTGGCGTTCCGGCTGAAAACGGGAGTGATGCGATGCAACCACGCACCGGTCGTAAGTTTCCATTCTGATGCCCTGCGCTCGCAGCAGGCGAAGTCGGCATTGACATGTCGCCTGCATCCACCGAGGGATCCACAGACTGGACAAGGCTTAGATTCAGTCACGAAACTCCAACTGGTGTCGTCGGTGATGCCAATTGTCTGAGAGCGTTTTAGCATAGGGTCGTCCTCGCGTGTATCGTTGTTGCAGTTCATAAAATGCCGTTTGTGTTCAGGGCGCTTTTGGGCGTAAGAATATCTGCGTGTTAAGCCTCATTAGGCTCGGGGGCAGCCCGTGCCTGATATTGCAGGCGGATCGCTTGCCGGGAATGACTCCCAGGATGCTTGATCAACAAGATCGCGACGCCCGCCGCCGAATCGCTGCGTGGCGCGATCGCGTAGCCGACGCCACAGCAACCGTCCTGCTTGTGATAGTGGCTGCTCAGTCATGCCTCGCGTAGCGACGACGAGGCCACCCACCACTAGGACCGGCGCAAGGTATCGCCCGCCACGAGCTAAACCCAACATGGCCATTCCGAACCCGGCCAGCACGTGCACGGCTCGCCGCTGTCGTGCATGCAGCTTCGCCTGTTTGCCCACGGCCATGATGTCAAAGGTGTTAATCTCTTGCATGTTGACTCTCCAGTTTGCGAAACGGCGCCACGGCAGTCATGCCGTGACAAAAAAATTCAGTGCAGAATCCGTGCCAGCGCTCAAGCTTAGAGTATCTGCTCTGCTCGACCCGCCGAAGGCCTTGCCGAAGCGCGTAGGCACGTTGCAATCTGCCACAGTGAGGCAGAGCGCCAAGCCTGGGAGTGACTTGTCCAGGCAACGCGCTTCAATGTGCTGAGGACAGAGCCGCACCCGCTTTACCTTCGGGTATCAGGCGCACTCTGAGCGATGGCATCCAGACCGAGCGCGATGTGAAGAGCGCAGGACTTTGGGCGACCTCATTGGTGGCTCGGTACTGGTTGCTTCGCGCTTGGACGTGTGGCGGATTTCCTCAGCGCGGAACCATTGGTTTCAGGGTCTGGGTCGGCTCGTTTGGGCTCAATAGCCCCAGCCAATACTTGCTTAAGATTTGAGTACAGCAGTTCCCTGAAGTCTTCGGTCAAGGCACGCTGAAAGCGTGTATTCATCTCAACAGACAGAGACTTCAGTTCAGCCGTGCTGATAGCGTCGTCTACGGCGGGGAAAAGTTCACTCTCCTCCTCCACGACATGATGGTCAACAATCTCCCGTAGGACCTTGCATTTGAAGGTAAAAGCGTCTTTGTCGATAGCTTGTTCCGCTTCATAGAGGCAGAACTCAATCACGCTGTGCTCAGCGATAGCCTCGCCAAGGACTTCGTTCAGCCCCATAGCCTTTTCGCACGCCGGATAGAAGATCTCTCGTTCGATTGCGTCGTGCGCCATCAGCGTCGAGGCGAGCGTTTCGAATAGTTGAGTCTTCTTTGTTTGTGATTGCTCAGTGGCCAATGCGTTGAACAGCTTTTCAACGGCCCTATGTTGTTGTTTGAGAAGATCTGTGGCTTTCATGATTATGTCCAATTCGGGTTGTAGGGAGTCGTTTCCCAAGCTTGGGAGTGTGTTCAGGTGTCTGTCGCGTCAGTACTTAGCCGGCGCGGCATTCGCTACACGGAGCCAATATGCGGTTCCGTGGTGATCTCCACTTCTTAGGTGGGCGCAGAATAGACGCGCAGACGCATTGTGCATCCATCCTGTTGCGCGAATACCTAGCGGCAGCTTTGAACGTGCGCTGGTTCAAGAGTGGCTACGCAGGCGACGCCGTCCAGCGCGCAGCTCACGAAACCCGCGTCGGAGCCGCATGTCGGGAGCGTCGCAAGTGTCCAGCCCGAACGCGCAGCGCAGGTCGCTAATGCTGGATCGGCCTCGCTTTCGCAGGCGGATTCACTCCCCGACAGTTGCACAAAAGCGTTCTCTTCTGCACCGTCGCAGTTGAAGTCGAAGTCCACGTTCAGATTAGTTTGTCCGTCGATTCTCAGGTTTGTCCATTCGACGACGCTTGGGTTTACTGTAGCCCTGGCATCATCGCAGTCTGCCGTCTCTGTGTCGGCTGGCGCACGGCGGGTCCATGATGCAGTAGCTGCGTCTTGGCAGGCGTCGCCGGCGGTCTCCGGTTTGGTGCAGAGAGCCACTGTCTTCGC
Source organism: Pseudomonadota bacterium (assembly GCA_039796375.1). Lineage (GTDB taxonomy): Bacteria > Myxococcota_A > Polyangia > Polyangiales > Polyangiaceae > SZUA-265. The sequence continues at coordinate 2,315 of JBDKJZ010000197.1, read as the reverse complement.
TGCTACGGAAGCGAATTCATCGCCATCGCAGTCAGCGTACCATTCGGTGGTCGGCGATTTCGTTGCGTCAGTGTCGTCGCAATCTACATCGAGTGTGGTCGGGACCAGGCGGGTCCATCCGCCAGCAGAACAGGTGGTGGGTGCATGCTTGGGCGCTTTACAGCCCAGTACACGCGCGGCGCCAAGGACTGCGTAGCCATCCTTGTCGCAGTCGGCGAACCAGGTCGAACGTGGGTTTGCAGTTGCTTCCGTGTCATCGCAATCCGCTTCAGAGCTAGTTGGCGGCGCGGTTGTCCACCCACCTTCGACGAGGCCGCAGGTCAGCGGGGAATGCGTGGGCATACTACATAGCGTAGTGGCGTCTGTGTTTGCGGGGGGTGCTCCCGCGGCGCCGTAGCCGTCCTTGTCACAATCCGGATACCAAGCTTGGTCGCCGCGAACGTCCCGGTTGGTGTCGTCGCAGTCGGCTATGCACTCAACGCTATCCTCGTCGCCGTCTACAACTGTGGAGAACGTGCACACCTCGTCTACGCAGCTATCGGTCGTGCAGAGATTGGCGTCATCGCAGTCTGCTGCGGTCTCGCACACACTGCTAACGCAGTCGCCCTTGTGGCACAGCTTATCCTCGAGATCTCCGCAAGTTGTCTTGTTTGGTACGGCTCTGCCCTTGACACATAGGTTGTCTTCGCAGGTGCTTGCGGTGCGACACGTGACGTTTGCGCAGTCGGAATCGTCATTGCACGCATAGATGCAGTGCTCGGTGCAAGAGCTATCGCGTTTGCCGTTGTCTTTGCCGAGGTCGCACTGCTCCCTCGTGCCATCGACGAACGAGTCGCCGCATGTTGAAGAAACGCACTCTTCGCTCAAGCAAACGCCGCTGCCGGCTGTGCGTTCACATGCGGCACCGTCTTCAATGTTGCGGCAAGAATTGACTGGGACCCCCAGGCCCCCGTCCGGAGAGTCATCGGTCCCCGATTCAAGGGAACACGCGATTGACTGCGCGCCAAGGCCGATAGCCAATACGATTGAAAGTGAACCCGGTAGTCGCATTATTGTTTTCGTCTTTCGCCGATGGCTGGGACCCTGCAGGGGTCTATGGTTAGCAAGCGGCTCCGCTAGACCGCCGACGGTCGCTGTCAGTAGCAGTAAGCGTGCCACTCGGGTCTAAGAGTCCAAGAGCGCCTGCTGCAGCATTCAATCGACGCCAGGCCACGACAGCAGCCAGCGCACGCGTGATAGACGCAGGGGGGCTACCTGAGGCGGGTGAGCCCGTCGGCGTCTCGTGTGGGGCAACCCGTCCCAGTGAGCGCGTCAAACTTGGAGCGGCTCCGTCCAGCGGCTTGTCCGAGGGCGCTCCAGGTGGTTCGTCGCTCGGGCGTATAGGATCTATTGAGGCACCAGGCGCCCGTAGCAACCCCGCTGGTACGGGTCGTGCCTCAATCCGCCGGACACGTTGCCAGGGTACGAGCAACCCGAGCGAGGCTTTCTGCCTCAGCAAGTGGATTGCGCCTCAGCTGAGCTTTCTGACACCGAGCTGTAGTGCGGCACTCCCGTTGAATGGGCGACCTAAGTCATGAGATCCATTGCGGTCGCACGGTGGCATGCAATCTGCATAGATGTTCGATGAATTGTCCAATACCAACAGGAAAGTGAAATACATGCTTATTACGCGCAGTTTATTTCGGTTATCGATATTGTCGTCCATCGTGCTGGGTCACACGATGGCGTTGGCTCAGGCTGAAGAGAAGCCAGCCGCGGATGCGGAGCTGACACGGGCGCAGAAGGTGGAAGTGGGGGTTGGAACTGATCAAGAAAGCCTGCCAGCTCCCCAGTCGGATTACGACCCCGCCCCCGCCGTCGCCGCGCCGGTACTTTCTGCACAGGGCATCACGGAGCAGGCCGGTGTCGGCGGCACCCAGGCGTACGGAAGGGCTGTCGTACTTGAACTAGGTGGATTCGGGAGCTTGATCAGTGCGAAGAATTACTTGTCCCTTGGGATAAACCCGAGCATTGGCTGGTTCTTCATGGATAATGTCGAGATTTCTGCAATTCTCGGCGTTGGATACGTTTCGCAGACCGTCCACTTCGACGGCCCAGGGACGGCGGATGCAAATACCGTGGACACCTCCACAACTAATTTGAGCTTGTTGATTGAGCCCAGTGTACACATTCCATTTAGTGAAGTCGCGTTCGGCTTCTTTGGTATGGGTTTCGGTGTCTCGTCACAGTACGCTGACCCAGGAGACGATCCCGGACTGGGGTTCGCGATAGCTCCGCGGCTCGGGATGAACGTCATGGTGGGCCGGTCGGGCGTA
>JBDKJZ010000196.1:0-9230 GCA_039796375.1 Pseudomonadota bacterium | reverse complement strand
GCCAACAATGTTGATGATCGTCATCAAAAAGGACGCGATGACGTCGCCCTTCACGAATTTCATCGCGCCGTCCATGGCGCCGTAGAACTGGCTCTCGCGTTCCAGTTCGCGCCGCTTGAGCTTGGCCTCTCCGGCGTCGATGCCACCCGAGCGCAGCTCGGCATCGATGGCCATCTGTTTCCCAGGCATCGCGTCCAGGGTGAATCGCGCCCCGACTTCCGCGACGCGCTCACTGCCTTTGGCGATCACCACAAACTGGATAATCGACAAGATCAGAAAGATGATCGCGCCAACGACATAGTTGCCCATCACGACGAAGTTTCCGAAGGCGCTGATCATCTCGCCGGCGTCGGCCTTCAGCAGGATTAGGCGCGTGCTGGACACGTTGAGCGCCAAGCGAAACAAGGTCGTGATAAGCAACAGAGAAGGGAATGCGGCAATCTTGAGCGCATCGGTCACGTACATCGTGATCAGCAGCACGGTGACGGAAAGCGCCAAGTTCGCGGCGATCAAGAGATCCAGCAGCCAGGTTGGTAGCGGGATAATCATCAGGCCAACGACGCTGATGACTAAGGCGGCGAGCACCGCGTCGGCGACAGCGAAGCGCTGGGCCTTAGGGCGGTTCATGAGGGCGCTTTTGGCGGTGGTCACACGACGAGTTCTAACTGGGTGTAGAAAAGATCGCGAGCACTCCTGTGTGAAGCTGAAGCGCGGGTGCGCCGGCGAAGGGAGCAATTTCGAAGGCGCAGGTGAACCCGGCGATCGGGACGCCAACGAAGCGTTCTCTCAGCAGGCGGGTGTCGACGTTGCCGGTGCCGTGCAGCGCTCGGCCCCGCCCACTACAGTTAAAGTAGAGAATAAACTGCGGTGAAGCCCCAGCTATTTCACGAGAGACCCGGCGGCAGAGCGACTCCAGATCGGCGCGTGCTGCGCGGGCGTCGCGGACGCCGAACGTCAGGAGAAGGCCATCCGTCACCTCGGCGCTCACCAGTAGCGCACGCTTGTCCGGGTCGATCCCCTGAATACCGCGGACCAGGAGCTCCCGCGGTGAATCCAGATCGGCTTGGGGGTTGGCGAGCACTGTGAGGACGAGCGGCTGCCCCTCAAGCGCCGACCCTATGCGCTGCACCAGGTTCAGCGCGGGTTCACCCCCGACCTCCAGCACCAGGGCGCCCTCATGGCGTGTGATAGGCAACGGAGCACTCAGGAGGCGGCACGAGTGTGCGGTGTGCACTCGTGGAACGGTCGGCCCGCGTAGGTGCAGCGCAGCCGCAGCCGCTTTGTGAACCCCGTCGGGGCCCGCGCAAACGATTCCCGGATCACCGTAGGTGCCCGCGCCAAAAATAAGAGGCGAGGGGAACTCATCGCGGAGACTCCAGAGCGCCTCGGGCTGGAAGTCCTCCGAGCGAATGAACAGGAGCGTCGGCGGTTGCCTGGGGCCTAGTGGCCGCAGCAAGTGACCCAGTGTGTCCGACCGCAACTCCGACTGGGCTTCCACCCGACGGAGCTCCGCACTTCCGCCTTCCCAAATCAGCCCGCTAACTGCGGCGGTTTCATCGAGCTCACCGCGCTCAGACAGTACCCCCGGACCGCTCAAGAAGACCATCGGGAGCGACGGAGCCAGCGACTGGAATAGTTGAGCGATGGTCTCCATGTTCTGAGCCGCTGCGCCGCTGCAGAACACCAGCCCGGCGGTGGCTCTTGGGACTTGGCTGAGGGCGTCGCGAAATTTGAGCGCGATGTGCGCAGGCGAAGCCGACTGAACCACGAAGCTAACCGCCGGGGCGCCCATTGACCCCTAAGGTAATTGGGCTCGACGACGGGATGCAAGCAGCTAGAAGTCCGGGCCGAGCGTTGAATCCCGAGCGCGGAGAACTGAGCGTGCGGGTCGCTCCTTTGAGGGTCTGGTGACGGGACGAGAAACGGCGCACATTTGCCCACTGACTCACCTTCTCTGTGCCTTTGCGTGGACTCGAAAAAGTTGGCCGCGCGTTGGCTGTGTCGTTAACGCTCATTGACCCGCACCCACAGCAGTGGGGCCAAGGAGGAGAGCACAGGAATGAACCGCACCAGTATCGGAGTCATCATGGGAGGAGCCTCGTCGGAACGCGAGGTTTCGCTAAGGTCGGGGCGCGCGGTTGCGCAAGCGCTGGAAGCCGCGGGCCACGAGGTCGTGCGGCTCGTTTGGGACGGACGGGAAGACCTGTTCCCGATGCTGAAGAACACCCGGCTGGACAAGGCCTTCATCGCGCTTCACGGGCGCCACGGCGAGGACGGTTGCGTGCAGGGCATGCTCGAACTCCTAAATATCCCCTACAGCGGTTCGAACGTGCTGAGCTCGGCCCTGGCGATGGATAAGCTCAAAGCCAAGGAGCTCTTTCGCCTCTATAACATCCCAACTCCCCCCTACTATGCGGTGCGTGAAAGTGAACAGACCGAACTGCACGAGCGACACGGGTCGTTTGGCTTTCCCGTCGTCGTGAAACCACGCCGAGAGGGCTCAAGCGTCGGAGTCGCGATCGCACGTGACTTCAGTAAGCTTCAGTCGGCGGTCTCTGACGCACTTCGCTACGACGAGTGTGTATTGGTCGAGCGCTTCATCGCCGCGAAAGAAATCGCCGTGGGCATCTTGAACGGTCGGGTGCTCGGTGCGATCGAGGTTGCCCCGAAAGACGGCCTCTACGACTACAACGCGAAGTACGTCTCTGGAACCACTGAGTACTTCATTCCGGCACGCATTCCTGAATCGCGGATGCTCGGCGTCTTGAACCTCGCGGAGCGGGCCGCTGCTTCCCTCGACTGCAGCGGAGCTGTGCGGGTCGACCTGCTTGTGACGGAGGGGGAGAACGAGTACGTCCTTGAGGTCAACACGCTGCCGGGTATGACTGAGACCAGCCTGTTGCCAAAAATTGCACAGGCCGCCGGTTACAGCTTCACTGATCTGTGCGAGGCGATTGCCGCCGGTGCACGCCTGCACAACGCTCCGCGCCAGTCCTTGCCCGCCCGCCCTGCCGATCCTGCGCGCTTGCCGACTTCCGAGCCAATCCGAATCGCCGTTTAAGGGGTGTCGCGAGGTCGCGCCGGACCCCCAGGTGGATTTTTAGATTGAGTCCCTTGCTCCGCCCGGCGTGAGCGGGTAAGACCCGCCTCCGACTTCCAGTCCCTATCGTCTAGTCCGGCCCAGGACGTGGCCCTTTCAAGGCTAAAACACGGGTTCGAATCCCGTTGGGGACGCTAGAGGCCGAGCACACCACTCTCGACCACTACGAAGAGACCCGCTGAGTCACCCCTCAGCGGGTTTGCTTTTTTCTGCGCGGCGTCTTTTCGCGGTGTGTGCGGCCAAGGCGGGTGAACGCGGGGCCGGCGCCCCTTCAGCGTCCACTGGAAGCGCCAGGCGCTGGTGTGTTTCGTGGGTTTTACTGCCCGAGCCACCGTCCCGGGAGTCACCATGAGTCCAGTTGAGTCGCAGAAACTTTTCGGACGGTCGGGCGCGCGCGCAGGGGCGGTGAACGGGCTTGCTTGGACCGGATTTCAGCTGTACTGATTCCGCCGATGCAGATCGACCTCAAGGGAAAACGCGCGCTCGTAGCGGGTGTTGCCGACGATGTGGGCTTCGGTTTTGGGATCGCCAAGGGGCTGGCTGAGGCCGGTGCCACGGTGTGCCTCGGCGTGTGGCCGCCAGCGATGAACATTTTCGAGACCCTCTTGCGACGCGGCAAGCTGGACGGCTCTCGCCAGCTCGCGGACGGGCGCATGCTTGAGTTTGAGCGCCTATATCCGCTAGACGCCGCCTGGGACAGCATGGATGACGTCCCCGAAGAAGTGAAGAACAGCAAGCGTTACAACGAACGCGGCGACTTCACGATCCAGGGCCTAGCCGACCGAATCGAAGCGGAGTTCGGGGAGAACTCGATCGACATCGTCGTGCATTCGCTCGCGAATGGTCCTGAAGTCTCTCGCCCGCTGTTGTCGACCACGCGCGCGGGCTACCTCGCCGCCGTGAGCGTCAGCGCGTATTCGCTGGTATCGATGGTACAGCGTTTCCACAAGATCATGGTTCCCGGAGGCAACTATCAGTCGCTGACCTATTTGGCGTCTGAGCGTGTGGTCCCTCGCTACGGGGGCGGCATGTCCGCCGCTAAGGCGGCTCTCGAGTGCGACACACGGGTGCTCGCCTTTGAAGCGGGCCGCCGGTGGGGCGTACGTGTGAACACCATCTCTGCCGGCCCCTACGCGTCGCGCGCAGCGAGCGTTACAGGCACGATCGGCGAGTTCGTTGCTTACTATGAGGCGAATGCGCCGCTCCCCCATCGGGTGAGTCCGAAAGAGGTCGCAGGGGCCGCGGTGTTTCTCGCGAGCGACCTCGCCCAAGGGATCACGGGCACCACGCTGTTCGTCGACAAGGGCTACCACGTAATGGGCAAGGGCCTCGGCGAGGGTGATCTGGACTGGATCGAGGGCAAGTTTAACGACATCAAGCCCGGTTGAACTCGCCCGGGGGTCTTGGGGGCAGCTGCGACTCGGCGAGGCCCCCGGAAACTGTCGGGCGTTTCTTTCTACGCCTGCCCGCCAAACTTCCCGGCTAGGGCGCGAGCCTCGAGGATGTTGTCCTCGATGGAGCAGTAAGTCCAAGAGCCGTAGCGTCCCAGGCTATGGACGTCGCGCGCGGCCAGGTGAGCCTGCTTCTCTTTTACGTCCTCAAGCGAGCGCTGGGTGATGTGAACGTAGGCGGGGTCGAGCACGACCTGATGGGATGAGACCAGCTGATGGTCGTCGATCACTCCGGCGCGCTCAAGATCGTGCAGCACGCGAGCCTTCATTTTCGAAATTCGGGAGTCGTCTAGCTCTGCATCGGCCGGGTATCCAATTTCCACATACAGGCTCATTCGGGGTGTGTCGAAGATGTTGTCGTAGAAACCGACGCGATAAAAGCAAAGGTCGCGCTCCGGATAGTAGATCCAGTGAACGCTTCGCGGGCCCTTCTTGTTGAAGCCGAGGTTGAACACGAGAACCTTGTTCCAACTGTAGATCGAAGGATCGTGCTCCATGCGAGCCATCTGTAGAAGCCGCGGAAAGGGCACTGCGCTGACCACGTGGTCGTACTGGATCACTCGGCTGGGGGTCAGCGCCCGCTTGCGCTCTAGGTCGAGGGACAAGACCGGTTCGTTCAGGGAGATCCGCTTGGGGAGTACGTCCTGCTGCAGTGCGCGCACGTACTCGATGGCGCCGCCCTCCGGGTAAGTGAAGGTCGCGTTGTAGCTTTGATTGTTACTCGTTCGGAAACCCAAGATGATTTCCTTGGGGTCCGCGTGGGGGAAGAACCGCCCCATCGCGTTCGTATCCAAGCGACTAAGATCAGTGGCGTACAGTTTCTCGTTATAGGGAACAAGGAAACGATCGCTAATTCCCTTGCCGAACTTCGCGTAGAGCATCTCCTTGAAGTTCGCACTGGGCTCGGTATCGTGCTTCTCGAACAGGCCCACCAGACAGTCCAAGAAGTCCTCCCGCGGAAGCTGGTGGATGTTCTTTTGAAACGGAAAGTCTACGTGAACTCCCTTGAACCAGATGCGTGAGTCCTTCACCACATGGCGGACTCGGTCAGGTCCAATGCGGTTTACCAGCAAGTCTTCGATCTCCTTGTGACGGAAATGAAAGAAGTGCCCGGAGTAGTCCCAAACAAAGCCGTCTTGGTGGATAGTACGGCAGTAGCCCCCCACGTCGCTCTGCGCTTCACACACCCAATAATCGTCGCTGTCGACGAACGCAGCGAAGGCGAGGTTCGTTATCCCGCCGCCGATGATCAGAAATCTTGTTCGAGTGACGGGTAGGTCGGTCACGCGGGCCTCAGGGGTTTTGAGTGGGCTCGAGGCAGGTCACTGTTCGCCGTCCCCGGGCTGGCTGTCCCCACCCTCGATCTCCACGAGCTCGATGTCGAAGACCAAGTCCCCTGAGGGCGCACCGGGCCGGGCGGGGGTCTCTCCGTAGGCGAGCGCGGCGGGGATCCACACGCGACGCTTCTCACCGACGACCATCAGCTGAAGCGCTTCAGTCCAACCCGGGATCACGTCGCTGACGCCGAAGACCGCCGGTTCACCGCGGGGGATCGAACTGTCGAAAAGAGTCCCGTCGAGCGTCCAGCCGGAGTAGTGCACGACCACTCGATCATCGGGCACTGGCCGCTGCTGACCTTGCCCAGCGCTAATCACCTGGGAGCGTAGGCCGCTCTTGGTGGGATGGGCGTCGCTGGGGACAGCGTTTAGATTGTCTGGGGCGGACGGTAACGCCGGAGCCTCGATCACTTCGAGCAGCTCGACCTCCAGCACGATATCGCCAGCGGGCCTCCCCGGGGTGGGCACAGAGCCAAAGGCGAGTCGCTCGGGTAACCACAAGCGCCTTTTTTCGCCCACGACCATATCCTGAATGGCTTCGCGCCAACCCGGAATGAGCGCCTCTACGCGGAGCCGGTCAGGCTTTCCGCGGATGATTGAGCTGTCGAAGCGTTCCCCATCCTGATCCCAGCCGGTGAAGTGCACAACGACCGTGTCGCTCAGGTGGGGCGGACGCGCCCCTGTGCCGGCACGGAGGACACTCATGGTGAGACCGGAGGTGGTGATCTTCGCGTCCGCTGGTGGGCGCATCACGCTCGGCGGGGCCGAATCGACCCCGAACAACGCGCGGTGCGCCACTTCTTCGTCACTCCCTTCCGCTGGCGGAAGGGCCCTTGGATCGGGTTCCTTCGGCGGGGCATGATACTCCGCAGGGCGGCACCCCAGCGCGCCCAGAAATAGGAAACCTACGAAGATACCCGCAGACTTCAGGATCGCAACGGACCGAAGATTTTGTTCACACCGCACCATGGGTGGGGCACCGTATGGGATCCGACGCACAAATCAACGGGGAAGCAGAGCTCAAGGGAGAAGCTCAATGGTCGCATCAAATCGCCGGCCGGACTCCAGCACGAAGTACGCGTGACCCGGTTTCGTGGGCGTGGGGGCCTGGAATCCGAGCTCAAGAGATTCGGGGGCGTCGACGTCCGAGAGACGGACGCGAACACGCAACTGCTGCTCGCCCGAGAGTGGAGAGTCGGCGGTCCGCCGACTCGGGAGCGCAAACTGACCGCCCTTGAGCAAACGCTGCGTGTTAAGCGCGAGCCGCGCCAGGGGCTGGGACACCGAAGGCACCGCGTCTTCCGGTGCTTTCAGCGCGCCATCTACAAGGGAGAGCTTGACGTCGAGCGTAGCGCTATAGCCAGTGGGCAGCGCTTGCCAGATGCGGTCCGGGTGCGCAGCGTATGGCATCGCCCGAGCGAAAGCGGTGCCCAGGTCGCGACGGCCGGGAGACGCTTCAGTCACCGCGCCGCTGGGCGACGTTTCGCCCGCGCCGACGTTGGCTGTCGCCGCTAGCGCCTGCGCTTGTTCGCGTCTCGCGGCCTTGCGTCGTTCGGCAGCCATCAATCGCTCGACGAACGGATCGGGGGGCGCAGGCTCTTTCGAGATCTTCTTGGATGGTCTAGGTGCGAAGAGCGAACGCGTCAGTGGGGCTCGGGCGGTTGTGACCACCTTTTGCCTGACTGACTCGGCTTCCGGCTGGGGCGGGAGGCCCCTACGCTTTGTCCGAGGTCCATCGTGCCCGACCAAAGGGTTGGGTGGGACGGGCGCGGGCGGGATGGCTACCGCTGCTTCGGTAGGGCCCGGTGGGCTGGGCGAAACGCTCGCAGGCCGGCGGGAGGGCTCAGCTGGGTGCTCTGGTCCGCTGACTTCGACCAAGCCGCCGCTCCACACGTCTGCGCGAACGGAATCCGGAGGAGGGCTCGGGGTGGACGTGCTGACTGCCAGGCTGGACGTCCACCCGAGCAACGCCGCGTGCAGTACCAGCGAGGCTGTCATCCAAGCACCGGGCTTCATCGTCAGCACCGGACAAACGCACCCAACCAAAGTTCCCATTAGACCGTCGATGGGCAACTCGTCCGGAAAAGCGGTCAGAGCCAAGCAGTAGCAGAGGTGGCTCTACCACAGGTCAGGGACAATGTGGGTTCAAGGAAGCGGAGAAGAGTCTCCGCAGAGCTAACACGAGCCGTTTTCATTAAGCTCTCATAATTGAGGGGAGCCCGAGCGCTTCGCGACGCTTGCGTAGTACTTGCTTCTGGCCGGGTTCGGAGTCTAGCCTACGGCGCATGCCGCGTCGGACCTCGAAAGCAGACTCACAATCAATCCAAAAACTTCCGTGGCCGAAGGCCCTGCGCGAGGGGCAGGAACTCACCATGAAGGACATCTACCATACCGGGAAGTTGATCGTAGAGAACGTCCGCGCCGGGCAGGGGTACTTCGAGGGAACGTCTGTTCGTGAGCTCGCCAAGCTGATCGACAGCAGCACCTCGACGCTCTACCGCGCGGTGAAGGCTTTCGAAGTGGTGAACCGCTATAAGCTGCACACGCAGCTGGACAAGCTGCAACCGACGCTCCTCTACAACCTGGAGCGCCTGCCTGAGAGCCAGCGCAAGAAGGTCGTGAACCAGTCCGTGAAGGAAGGCTGGTCGAAGCGCGAGGTGATTCGTCAGACCGCTCAACTACTTGAGGGGGCTCTCGGTGAAGAGTGGCCGCTGCAGCGCGTCAGGACCAAGGTGCTCTCGCCGCCGCGCGCTGCCAGGGCACCAGCGAAGTCAGCAGGAACGGGCAAGGCGCCCCGAAGCAGTACTGGGAAAAAGGCGGTTCAGCCCGGGGTAATAGCTGACTCTGGCCTGCCGAGAGTGCTTCCGCACCTGGGCACCCTCCGACGGATTGCCGAGCAGCTCAGCAAGCAACCGCCCGACAAGAAGAAGTTGTCGCAGGAGCAAGTCAAGCGTCTCAAGGCCCGAATCAAGGAAATCCAAAAGGGCTTGGCGCGGTGGGAAAAGTCGATCTCCTAGTTCGACTCTGAACGCCCGGGCCCTAGCTGCGCCCGGGCCTCAGCCCGCTTTGTGTTCAATCTCGGGTTCAGCGCGGAAGAAAGCGTTGCGCTCGGGCGAGTTGTATTCTTCGTAGTGGATCCGCCATGGAGATATTTCGCCACGACCGTCTTTGAAGTGAAGCGACATCGCCATGGGTGTCACCGTCCGGTAGCTGCTGTCCGGGGGCAGATCCCCGTTGGTCTTCCCACCAGCGGAGAACAACGTGATCAGCTGCTGGTGCCCGTCGTCGTAGACGCGCCGGAAACCTTCATCGACCTTCTCGTGACCTCGAATCAGCGTGTGA
>JBDKJZ010000195.1:0-9309 GCA_039796375.1 Pseudomonadota bacterium | reverse complement strand
TTGATGATGCTTTGGCCCTGTTCACAGCCTCCGCAGGCGCTCCGGACGTGACCCAGTACGAAGGAGCGTGGTTTAGAGCTCCGAAATAGCGGGGTGGTCGCCCTCGAACCAGATAACTGCTTGCGCGCCAGAGACCTTGCAGGCTTGAAGGTCTGGCCTAGCGACGAATTCTCGCGGTAGCCGGTGGTCGCCCTGTGCATAGAAGAGCCTGCCGAACCCTGAGGCCTCAGGCGGCGCTGCCTGAAAGACGGAATAGCCGCTGTTCCCGTGAGGGCTTGGCGCAACGATGCACACCGACGCCGGCAGCGGACGCGGGGCCCACTGCCGGGTCAGGTCGAGCAGCACCGCTTTGGCGCGCCAACCAGTTGTGATCATCTCATAGGCCTTGTGACTTGTGGAAATGGTTGAGGCGAGCGCATAAAGCGCAAGTGCCCAACGCCCCCGCGTGAGGGCTATCGCCGAGGTGTTAGCGGCCGCGTTAGGGACAACCGCGAGACACAGCACGGCCAGGACAGGGTGAGTGTACATTTCGCTCACGTGTCCCAATACTAAGTGAGGTCCAGCGGCGATCAGGAGTAACACAGGAACTCTGAGGAACTGGCGGTTTGAGCCGGCGAACGCGTACCAACCTATCCAGGCGAGCAGCGGGATGCTCAACGCGACTGTAGTCCAACCCAGATTTTGCCTACCGGGATCACCGAGAAGAGCGACAGTATCCACAGCGGTACTTGCCGTAAAACAGAGCTGGGCCGCGTTCTTGACCCAGATGGACGGATCGAGGTGCAGGCTGTAGCGCCCGCCACCGAAAACAGGGAGGCTGAATGACAAGGTTAGCCGAGCGATGAAGTACAAACACAAGGCGCCCATGCCGGCAAGACAAGCCGGAACCAGCGTCCTCCTGTGTTCCTGTCTCAGCAAATAGGTTGCGCAGAGCGGCGCGAGCAGGAACCAGACTAATCCCGACTCCTTCCAGAGTGCTGAAATGGCCGCCGCGAATAGCCACGGTCCTAGAGGCTTCGGGTTTCGGCGATAGAGCAATACGCTGGCGAGTCCGACCGCTGTAGACCAGGTCTGAATGGCGGAGTCCACTGACCACACCGCCGCAGCAACGCTGGAGGAGCCGGCGAAGACGCAGGTCGCGACGGTACCAATGGGTCCAAACCCCTTGAGCAGCTGATACAAGCCTAGGACGCTTAGGACGTGGCCGGCGACTACCCAGCTGTGCATCCACAGAGCGCTATGCTCCGGAAAGATGCCCGCGCCAAGGCGTAGCAGACCCTCTATTGGACGGAAGAAGGTTCCCGGTCGCAGTGCGCCATCTGGAAGGCCGTCGATGTAAGGACGAACGGTGCTCCAATCGTCGATGGACGGCAGCACCCAAAACGCAGGCGCAGCAAACGCCAGCGCAATGGTCATGACGATGACGAGACTGCCCGGCGCGCTCCGCTCCACGAGGGGTGGTCTACTCCAATCGGGAGCCGTCAACCAGGGCCCTCTTGGTAGGGACGATTGCCTCTCCGGGACCAGCGCCGCGGTTTTGTGGCATGGATCCGAAAAAGTGGACAGTGTCCTAGGCTGCAGTCAGGAGAGACTGGCGAGAAGACCCGCACCCATTCGGAATGGTGAAAATGGTGAAACGCTAAGCGGCCTAGCGCTGCAGCCGGCGATCGCGTATTTCCGTATCACTTATGAACAACGCCGCGTTTTGGTGGGTGCTCCTCGGGTGTGCAGTGTCGAGCTGCGGCGGGCGGGGTTCTCTTGAAGATGGGCGAAACAGAGGCGTATTGCGAGGGCTGCTAGACGGCGGGGTCGCCGAGAACCAGCGAGATGCGGGTGACGAGGATGATGACCAGGGCTCGGGTGGCGACGACGTTGGCTCGGGTGGTGTGGGGAACGGCGGTTTTGGCGGAAGTCCCCGGCCGGCGGGGGGCAGTAAAGGAATCGGCGGAGCGGTGTCTATCGGCGGAGCGGTGTCTATCGGCGGAGCGGTGTCTATCGGCGGAGCGGTGTCTATCGGCGGAGCGGTGTCTATCGGCGGAGCGACCGGTGACGTCGGGGGGATGACGGGGGTCGCCGGATCCGGGGGCGCGGGTGGCTCGACGAGCGAAATTTTCCCTGGGTGTGGAGTCACCGTGGACCCAGTGTCGGACTTTTTCTACTGCGATCGGGTCACAGATTGCCCCGACGCCCAGTACCGCTCTACCTGCAAGAACGATGGCGATTCGCGCTCCTCGTGCTCCTGTACTTCTGGGCTCGAGTCTCGCCAGCTCTGGGTTCTTGGGTTGAGCACGTACGACGCCTGCGTCGCCGCTGAACGCGAGTGTTATGCGCCGAGTCCCATTCAGGAGGCGCCCAAATGCAGCGTGGTTGGGGAGAGTTTCTCCCCGGACTCTTGTTACCTAAAACGAGGATGCGAGCAGTCTGTCACGGAAGGTGACGTCACCTTTCGCTCAGTCGAGGTCAGTCAAACCTCTTGCTCCCACGACGGGTCGACCTGGCTCTGCGACTGTCAGGACGACCAGCAAGCGCTTTCTCATCGCGTCCCCTTGGATGGGATGCTCCCGCCAGAAGGCTTGTGTGCCAGCGCACTGAGCATGTGTGATGAAGGTCAGCCAGATGCCAGCGGGCCGCGGACGTGTGCGCTTGAGTCGCTGTCGGTGTCCGCTAGCGAGTGCTTGATCAGCCAGGACTGCCGGCAAGAAGGTAGAACCCCCGCAGGCACAGTCGCGTTCTCGCTGTTCTCTCAGCTGACTCAGTGCATCCGCGTTGGCGACACCTGGTTGTGCAATTGCGACGACGGAAGCTCAATAGGCGAACTTGTCGGCACCGACGGCGCTAGGGTCTGCCAGGAGGCCGCGACGGCGTGCGTCTCGCGACCGCCACTCTAAGTCCACCGGACTTCCGTGGCCCTGTGGCTTGCTGCCACTACGCGCGCGCTAGGTTGGCAGGTACGATTTCGACTTTGGAGATGTGACGCTCATCGGCGGTACGAATAACGAAACGGTGCCCGAGGCTCTCCAGCACGGCGCCCGCTTCGGGTACGCGGCCCATGACCTCAATAATGAACCCGCCAAGCGAGTTGTAGTCTTCGCCATCGGGCAACTCGATACCCGCGTGCCGGTTGAGCTCCGCGATAGGGACGCTCGCGTCGACCACCAAGTGTCCGTTGCTCAGCTTAATGATGGGCTGCTCATCGGTGTCGTATTCGTCGCGGATCTCGCCGACGATTTCTTCGACTAGATCTTCGAGCGTGAGCAAGCCGCTCATGCCGCCGTATTCGTCGATCACGATCGCCATGTGGTGCCGTCCGGCGCGCATTTGGCGTAGGACACTCTCGGCGAGCTGCGTTTCGGGGATGAACACCGGCGGGCGTAGTAGGTCGCGGAGAGGCAGGGGCATGCCCGGGTTCTTCGACGTAAAGAGGAAGATGTCCTTGACGTGCAGGATGCCGATGACGTTGTCGATGCGCTCCCGATAGACGGGGTACCGCGAGTGCTCATTCTCGTGGATTAAATCGAGCAGCTCGGCGGTGGAGCTATCGACGTCCACGGCCGTCACATGGGGTCGGGGGACCATCAGCTCACCGGCTTCAGTGTCTCCGAAGTCGAGCACGTTGCGGATCATCTCGGATTGTTCGCGACCGAGTGCGCCGCTGAGCTCGCCCTCGTTAACGAGCATCTCCACCTGGGACCCAGTGTCTGCTGGGTCCTTATCGGCCTCGAGCGGAGTGACGAGCCGATTGAAGATCTTGACAAAGGGGTCGGCGAAGAGCGCCACGATGGTGTCCAGAGGGCGCACGAGCGCGAGCACGGTCGGGATACTGCGCTCCGCTGTCGCGCGCAGCAGGGCGGCTACCGCTTGTGAGCTGACGGCGTAGAGGCCCAGCACGACACCAAACGTCAAGAACCACGACCACTCCCCCGCGCGCAGCAGGAGCACGCCACCGAGTAGACACGACGCCTGCAAGATGGCCCAGCGAGCTCGCATCTGCGCTTCACGCGCATGGAAACGCGCCAACGCCGCGTGCTTAGCCCCCGAGAGGGTTTCTAAAAGCACCGAACGCTGCCCGCGCTGTAGAGCGCTCACACCACTCGCTAAGCCCGCGATTAGCCCCGCGGCGAGTGCCAATAGGATCCCCGTGGGCACTATCGATTGTTGTGGAGGTTCCAAGGTCGGGTCCGCCGGGGAAGAGCGAATATGTCCCCGCCGTGAGTCCCGACAGTAGGTCGAGTCACTTTTCTAAGCAACCGGGTCCCGGCGTCGAGCGAGGGGCGGCCTGTGACTACTGAACTCAGGGCCAGCCGTAACGCCTCGGGCAACTCGCGGAACACCCCGGAAGAGGGTGCTAGGACTCGCCCCGATAGTCCGGGAAATCATTCGGAATTTAGCGACATTTTCCGCCATCGCTTGGCGGCCGCCAAGAGTCGCTTAGTGGGCAGCAGCGCATCTGAAGTTGTTGGCCTGGAGGCCGATAGACGGGCAGGGACCGCGGGTGCACGAGGCACTCCTCCCAAGTCGGGGGGGCCCAGCGGGCCAGCGGCTCTGCCCCGGGGTGCGAGCGACGGGATGCCCAGGGAAAAACCCGATCCCGCCCGCCTTCGGGAGGAACGATCTGAGCTCGACCCGCTGATGCGGGTCCTGGGTGGCCCCGCGGGGCTGCCGCCGCAGCAAGTACTCACTCAAGCCGTCCCCACGGTCGGCGGAGCTCCGACGGTTGCCTTGGACACTATCGCCGCTGAACTCGTGAGGCGCTTCAGTTTCGCCGGTCGCGGCGGCAGTGGGACTGTACGCCTGGAGTTTGGGGGCGGGGCGCTCGCGGGGGGAAGTCTCGTCATCAGCTGCGAGGGGCGCACTCTCAGCGTGAGCCTCGACGCTCCCGGCGATCCCGAGGCTGGAGCGCTTGGGGAGAAGATCCGACAGCGCTTGTTGGCGCGCGGGCTCGACGTCGCCGAATTTGCCGTGAACAGCTAACAAGCGGAAACTCTGCTACCACTCGCTTGGTGAACGGCGTCTTGGCTCTGTCGCTCGGGTTGCTCATCGCGGCCTGCGCCGCGAAGGAGCCAAGACGGGCTCTGAGCACCCCGCACACGGAGCCCTCTGTCGAACGACCGCACCTAGTGCCGGCTGGCTTGGCGGAAGCGACCCCAGTCCCCGCGATCCCGAAGGAGCCCGCGGTCGCTTCGTACGCGGCGCTGCTCACGAAGCGGCTGAGGGAGTGGGATACGCAGCTCGGCCAAGAGTTATCGGGACTAGATCTGTCGTTGACCGCCGGTGCCGATCCAGAGCGCTCGCGCCTCTTTCTGGAGCATCGCCTGCGTCAGGAGCTCGCAGTACCCGCGCCGCAGCGGTCCAATGATCCGCGCTGGGAGTCGGCCGGGCCGCCCTACGACGAGGAGGCGTGCCTTGCTGGCCCGCCGGAAGCGTCCCGGCAGTGCGCCGAGATCGCAGCCGCCAGCGCGCTCTTCATCGGTGTTCTTGAGACGCTCCCCGAGCTTGAGAGCAACCCCCGAGGCGCTGAGGAAGCGGCGCTAAATCTCGCGTTAGCATTTGAGCGGCTGACGTTATCCGGGCTCTCGGCCTCGGCCGTGACCCAGTTCTACGTCCAGTGGCGGAGCCGCGCCGGCAGGCCGCGCGCGTGACGAAGTAGACGTGGCCATTTGAGCATGGGCGCTGCCGGTCCGGGTGTGTGGACTTAGTGCGATGTCGTGGAATACATTGCTCAAGCATCAGGGGGCTTGTTTGGATCCGTGCGTGCTGGAGAGTGGCGGCTTGTGCAATTGCTACTGTTCTGGCGACCGTCGCATACGCTCAGGCCTACCATCGCCCGGTGGCACCCGCCGCAGGTGAGCAGTAGCTCCGCCTAGAGCACCGCGCGTTATTAGGGGGTCTGTTCGGCCAGCGCTTGCGCGATATGTTGTGCGGCGTGCCCCTAAACGGGATTGAATCCGCGACGCACCCGGAAGCCATCTTCGCGCAGCTCTCCGAGCGCCACCAAATAACCCTTGGCGTCGAGCCAAGCCGTCAAGCCATTGGTTTTTGGCGCACGAACGAAATCAGCGGTCCCAAGGGGTTTGCCCTGGCGCGCGAGCGTCACCCCGTCCTCGGTGAGCACGGTGTAGTCCATCGATCGTTTCACAGCCGCGCTGACTGAACCCAGTGGGGGCGGCGAGGGACCCTCTGGATCTGGGGGCCAGGGGACGGCCTGCTCGATCGCGAAGACGCCGCTCTGCTCGCGAACCAGCGCGCACAAGTGGCCCGGAACACCGAGCGTCGCCGCGAGGTCCCGCGCCAGCGAACGCACGTAGTAGCCTTTGCTGACGGTCATCCGCAGCTGCAGCTCGGGCGATCGCCACGCGACGAGCTGCAGGCGCTTGACCTCCACATGGCGAGCCGGAAGCGCCAGCGCTTGCCCCCGCCGCGCCAGGTCATACGCCCGTCGCCCGTCGACCTGAATCGCGCTGTAGCTGGGTGGCACCTGCTCGCGGCGCGCAAGCTCGATCGCCAAAGCGTCGCCAAAGAGAGCGTGAAGTTCCCGCGCCTCAGGGTTGAGCTCAGGCGCTCTGTAGGGTTCGCCCCCCTGGCTGTGCTCGGCTTCTGGGTCGCTTGGCAGTACACCCTCCAATACTGCGCTGAGACTGAGCAGGGGCGGGAGCTCTGCCGACGCGGTCACCGCGCCTTCGGCGTCGAGCGTGTCGGTGCTTGTGCCGAGCCGAATCGTCGCGAGGTAGGTCTTGTCATCGTCGGTCAGGTAAGCGCTGAGCTTCGTCGCTTCGCCGAGCAGCAGCAACAACACCCCGCTCGCCATCGGATCCAGCGTGCCCGCGTGCCCCACGTGGCGGGTTTGGTAAACGCGCTTCGCCTGGGCGACGATGCCGAAGCTGGTGGGCCCGCGCGGTTTGTTCACCACCAGCACACCGTGGGGCCCGCGCTCCTGGGTTTTTTTTGGTCGGGGCGTGTTTGTGGCAGCCGTCTCGACGGCGCGGGGGCGCGTGTCGTCGCTGTTCACGCGCCAAAGCCGGGCGGCGCTAAGTGAGCGAGCGCCGCCGTCCGTTCCCAGTGGGCCGCTGCGGTGAACAGCCGTTCCTCCGCAAAGTGCGGCGCTAGCAGCTGCACACCGATGGGCAGCTGAGCGCCGTCTGTTTCGACGAAACCGGCCGGCAAGGACAGGCCGCAGATCCCCGCCAAGCTCGCGGGCAGTGTGTAGATGTCGGCGAGATACATTTGCAGGGGGTCTTGGACCTTTTCACCTAGACGGAACGCGGGTGTTGGGCTGCTCGGGGTTACGAGCAGGTCCACCTGCGTGAAGGCGCGGTCGAAGTCCTCGCGGATCAGCGTGCGCACCTGCTGTGCCTTCCGATAGTAGGCGTCGTAGAAGCCTGCGCTGAGCGCGTAGGTGCCGAGCATGATGCGGCGCTTCACCTCGGCGCCGAACCCGAGCCCACGCGACTTTTCGTAGAGAGACGTCAGGTCGCCGTCCTCGACGCGCAGCCCGAAGCGCACGCCGTCAAAGCGCGAGAGATTGCTCGACGCTTCGGCCGTGGCGATTAGGTAGTAGGTCGACACGCCGTAGTCCGTGTGGGGCAAGCTGACGCTGACGATTTCGGCGCCGTGTGAACGGTAATGATCGATCACCTTTTCGACGGCGTGACGCACACTGTCGTCGAGCCCCGCTGCAAAATATTGCTGGGGGACCCCGACGCGCAGCTTGGGCAAGTCGACCTGACAAGCTCTCACGTAGTTGCCCGCGGGGGCGTCCACGCACGTCGCGTCCAGCGGATCGGCGCCGGCAATCACCTCGAGCACACGGGCCGCTCCGTCGACGTCGCTCGTGAGCGGCCCCACTTGATCGAGGCTGCTTGCGAACGCAATTAAGCCGTAGCGCGAGACGCGCCCGTAGCTTGGCTTCACGCCCACGACGCCGCAGTGGGAAGCGGGCTGACGAATCGAGCCGCCCGTGTCACTGCCGAGGGCTGCGGGGACGGTGCGCGCTGCGACAGCTGCGGCGCTGCCGCCGCTTGAGCCGCCCGGAGTTCGCGTGAGATCCCACGGGTTCTTGACCGGGCCGAAGGCGCTGTTTTCGTTGGAGGAGCCCATGGCGAACTCGTCCATGTTGGCTTTGCCGATGAGCAGCGCGTCGGCGTCCCGCAGGCGCTTGACGACGGTGGCGTCGTAGGGTGGGCGCCAGCCCGTGGCGTAGGTCTTCCCGTCGCGGGTGAGGATCTTCGAGGCTGCGGTCGTCGGTGCGTCGAGGGTACAGAGCGCGTCCTTGATAGCTATCGGTACGCCCGCGAGCGCGCCGAGTGAGCCGCCCGCCTGCCGCTTGGCGTCGAGCTCGGTGGCGCGGGCCAAGGCCGCCTCAGTCGAGACGTGCAGCAGCGCGTTCAGAGGCGCAGCCGCTTTCGCCCGAGCGAGGCAGGCTTGAGTCAGCGCCGTAGCGCTGAGCGCGCCCTCGCGGAAGTTGTTGAGAAAGTCAGCGGTGTTCATGGCTCAGTCCTCCATGAATCCGGGGACGACAAAGCCACCATCGAGCACTCTAGGCGCGCCGCTGAGCGCCGCGTCGTGGCTGAGCCTGGTCGGGTGCTGTGTGTCGGGTCGCATCGGCATCTGAGTCACCGCGACGTGTTGGGTGGGGAGCACATCCGTCGTGTCCAGCCGCTGCAGCTGCTCAACGTGCTCTAGGATCTGTCCCAAATCGGAGGTCACGCTCTTCAGCTCAGCATCGCTAAGTGCGAGCCGCGCCAGCTTGGCGACGTGGGCGACTTGTTCTTGGGTGATAGCCACGGCGGACACATAGGCGAAAACCTGCCCCTAGAGCAACCCTGAGTCACCGCGCCGACATTCGCCGAGGGCGCGGGAACCCGCATGGGCTATTGCGCACTAGCGAGGCACGGCGAGTGGTTTCGACTTCGGCCGTAAACCATTGAGGAGGGCTGCGGAGCCGCCCCGAACCGAACGCTACCACTGGCACGCCAGCCACCACCGGTCGTGGCTCGACGCGCGGGGTCGAGCTGAGGTAAGCTCCCGCCCTCGTTGGCTTCTAACCCCGAGTTCCGCATCGGTCACAGCATTCCTGGGACCCCATACCGTGCCTTGTCTCGCATTGGGCAAGGCGGCATGGGATCGGTGTATGAGGTCGAGCACGCAGAGCTCGGCAAGCGGTTCGTGCTGAAGGCGCTGCTCAGTGAGCTGATGGACCGCGATGACCTCGTGCAGCGCTTACGCAATGAGTGGCGTGCCTTGGGGCAGCTCGAGCACCCTAACATCGTCAGCGTGACGGACGCCGGGGTCAGCGCGGACGGCGTGCCTTAC
>JBDKJZ010000194.1:0-9311 GCA_039796375.1 Pseudomonadota bacterium | reverse complement strand
CTTTTCGCAAAAAACCGCCAAGGGATCCCCAAGTTAGCGCTTCTAACAGGTGCAGGCGTTGACGACTGCCCAGTCGCGACTCAGCCTATTGGGACCCCCGGACTCTGAATGACTGCGCGTGCCTTGGTGACTTTAAGAGCGATGTGGATGGCGTTGGCGCTGGCCGTGTCTTTCGCGGTGGCACCGCCATCCCACGCGGATAGTGTCCACGCGGACAGTACTCAAACGGCCGGGCCCCCTGCGGATGCGCCCCAGTTGGGCGGTGAGTTGCCTGCCCTTGCCCCACTGCCCGCCGATTTCGAGTCGGTTCAGACCCCGTGGTTGACCGTGGAATTTCCGAAGAGCCAACGCCACTGGGCGGCTCCACTGGTCCAGGAGGCTGAGGTGTTTAAGACCGAAGTGAGTCAACGCCTCGGGCAAGGGACGCTGAGCCAGGTGCGCGTTCGGCTCGCGGAGGATCCCGAGCAGATGGCGCAGCTCGCGCCAGTGGGTGCGCCGTACCCCAAGTACGCAGTCGGTGTGGCGTATTCACGGCTCAACTTGATCTTGCTGACGCTAGAGCCGCTGCATGCCGGCGCCGAGCACGATGTGAAAGAAACGTTCCGTCACGAGCTCGTACATCTCGCATTGCACGATGCCGTCGACTCCAATCGCGTGCCGTTGTGGTTCAATGAGGGGCTCGCGGTGCACCTCTCGGGCGAGAAGGCGTTCGGGCGGGTACGGACCTTGTGGACCGCTGCTGTCTCCGGCAACTTGATGCCGCTCGCGGAGATTGAGCGCAGCTTCCCGAGGGACATCGTCGGCGTGCCCCTCGCCTACGCACAATCCGCAGACGTCGTTCGTTACCTGCTCCGGCAGGAAGATAGCGAGCGATTCAAACTGTTGATCAAGCGCGTCCAGCGGGGTCAAGATTTCGACCGCGCCCTGCAAGACTCTTATGGCATGGATGTGCGCGGCCTCGAGTACCATTGGCGCGAAGACGTCGCGGGTCGCTACAGCATTTGGCCGATGCTATTCAGTGGCACCGCGATCTGGGTCCTCGCCGTCGGGCTCGCCGGTGTTGCTTGGTATCGCAAACGAAAGCGCGAGCGCCGAACGCTTAAGCGCTGGGCCAACGAAGAAGCCAACGAGGACAATCTCTTGGCTCCGCCGCCGCAGAGGGCCCCGACGCCAGTAGCCTTGTGGATGATAGCGCCTTCAGCCGAAGGCAGAGCGGCTGGAGGCGCTCTGGGAGCGTCCCCGCGCCGCGATGCAGGCACCCTACTGCCGAAGGTTGAGCACGACGGCGACTGGCACACGCTGCACTGACCGATTGTTAGGTCTTACCCTTGGGTGCGACCGAGACATGCTGTTGTTCTTGGCTCCGGCACTCATCGATGATGCGCTCAAAAATCCGACGAGCGCGGTCGGGCTGCAAGGGTGGCTCGGCGGCTGCAGCGAGCCGGGCCAGCACGCTGCGCTCGCGCTCCGGATCATAGACCGGAGCCGCGTGCTGACGTTTGGCCTCTCCCACCTGCAGCACGAGCTCAATCCGCTGCGTCAATAACCTCAGGATTTGCTGATCGATACTGTCAATCGCGGCCCTCAGCGGCTCTAAGCCCGGTACAATCACCGGGGCATCCTAGCCGGTGGCTAATTCACAGTGAAGTGGCAGCCCTGAAAAATCTCCACTTTCGCGACGTTGCCCAGTTTCCACTCGCGGCACGCGTCGCCGACCAGCTCCACGGTGGTGTCACTTTTCCACCCCCACCCGTCGCTCTCATTTTTTGCCAACAGCTCGCCGTCAAGCACCACCGACACTCGGTCGGGCCACCTCGGAACGGCTCCGATATCGAATTCACAGCTCAGCGAGAGCTCTTCACCTAGCTCGCTCAGGGTCAGAGCCAGCGCTTCAGCGTCCTCGACTTGGTAGTAGCCCACCACCCCTTTGCGCGCTGTTCCGGCAGCGACCGCCATTTGACTGAGCACGTCGGCGTAGATCTCGCTGCCAGGGATCCCGATGACATAGGTGCGGATACCTAGCTTGGCCAATTCGGCCAGTGCGGCCTCAGCGCCGTCCCCATCCAGGCAGAGGTGCGGGGCGAAGTCCGGATCACAACAATTCAGGCGTTCGTCGCATTGGCGTCCGTCGGACAACTCAAAGCTCTCGATGTTGGGGATACACTCATCGTTGCTGCAGGGTTCACTCAGGTCGCAGTTAGGGGCCCCATCGGTTAGCAGAAACACTGACGTTACCCCCGCCATAGCTGCGAGCTCAGGCCGGAGGTTGGTGAGCGTTTGTGCGACCGGTGTGGCGCCCGAAGGAGCGAACTTGCGCAGAGTGAAGGTGAGACCATCGAGGACTGGGCCGTCGTCACCATCCGTGCTTCGCGCATCCCCTTCCCTCAAGGGGAACACCTCCGCGCCAGGCTCACAGCCTTCGGCTTTGGGGAAGATGGCCGCGCCGTAGTTGACTCGGTGCCCGACGGCTCGAAGCATTTCGGTCACCGCTAAACGCGCAGCGAGGTGTCGCGTGACCCCGCCTGTCCCGGGCATGGGTTCAAGCATGCTCTCCGAAGAGTCGAGCACGAAATAGAAATTTGGGCGCTGGATCTCGAGCTCGACCGTTGTTTCGCCGCAGCCACCGCCTGTTGGTTCGTCGTCTTCTACGATCAGATCGGGATAGGTTGAGGCGCCCGCTGGACCGCTGGTATCGGACGGTGGCTCGTCTTTGCCGGTCTCGAAGTCGCTAGCGAGCGGCGGACGTCGGTCACCGCCGCAGGCGCCCAGGCCCAGGGCTATCAACATCGCGAGCGACCGAACCATTCGCCCAGAATAGCTCCTTTCCTGAGGTGGCGCCCTGGGACTACGGGTCGTGAGGCGTTGGGACTGGGCGAGGTGGCGGGCTGGGTGTATGCTCCTGTGGTTGATTGCTCGGCTGCCGAAACCGCTGGTCCACGCGCTGCGGCGGTTACTTGAGCTGCTGACAGCGCTGTTCTTGGTAGGCGCGCTCGTTTTCGGTTGGCTCTCGGTTTTGCGCGACGGACCCCAGGTGCAGTCCGTTCAAGAGCCCACGCGCGGCGCGGCGCGTCTGGTTGTGCAGGTGCGCGCGGCGGGCAAGCCGCTTTCGGCGCGCGCACGCGTGATCCATCAGAGAGCGAACGAGACCTACATCGCGGTTGGCGAAGCGAGCGGCGACGCGACCGGGACCATAACGCTGGACGGTCTGCCGACGGGCGGCGCCTGGCTTGTCGTAGAAGCACCGGGGCACCAACGCAGATCGCACTCGCTGGCGCTCAGCGAGGGGCAACAGGAGCTCTCGGTCGAGCTGTTACCGGCGCGCAAGTTGAGCGTTACGGTGCGTGGCGATCAGCACGAGCCGATCGCGAACGCCACCGTGTTGGTTCGTGATCGCGAACCGCTACCGCTCGGCGGGCTCACAGACGCAGCCGGGCGGCGCGAGTTCACCCGGCTCGGCGACGCTCCGTACACGGTAGAGGTGTTCGCCCGCGGCTACGAGTCGGCGTCACGCCCGGACGTCAGCGAAGACCTGGAGATCGTGCTGCGAAAGCTAGGCGGCTTGCGCATCCAGGTCGTCGGTGCCGGCAACGAGCCTGCGGCAGGGGCCGAGGTGTTCGTTGTGGGGTCCAGCTTGTGGCCAACGCGCCGGCTTCAAGCCGATGCGCAGGGAGTCGCGCGCCTCAACGGGCTCTTTCCGGGCCTCTACGATCTCAAGGCGCAGCTCGGGGCTCGAGTGTCCGATGTGCTGAGCGGCGTACGGATGGACCGCGGCGAGAGCAAAGAGGTGACGCTTCGGCTCGGCGCGGGGCGCTATATCGACGTGGTGGTGCTGGATGCTCAGCAAGAACCGCGTTACCCCGTCCCGGACGCTAGCGTGATCTTGACGGAGCTAGGGCTGAGTTCGTTTCCGATCACCACCAAGACCGACCGCGCGGGTCGCACTCGGATTGGACCCGTCTCGCGAGCACCCACCTACGTAGGCGCGCGGGCTCCAGGCTTCATCGGGCGCAGTGCCGTACCGGTCCCCGATGACCTCGACGGGCCGCTCGAAATCGTGCTGCTCCAGGGCGCCACGCTCCGCGGGTTGGTCACGGACGTCGATGGGCGGCCGATTGACGGCGCGCGCGTAGAGGTGATCGGGATTGATCTCGATGGATTGCCCATCGCGGAGACACCGCTCTTGGCGGCTTATCGAGACGCCCACTTCGAGTGGAGCATGAAGCCGCTGCCGCTGGTGCCCGCGGGAGAACTGGGGGTCACGCTCGGTCCGGTGCCCTTCGTCCAAAGCATCCTCCAGGGCGGTGTGGATCTCGGGTGGACCGAGCTGCCCGAGGACTACAAACCTTGGATCAGCGGCTATGACGGCGAGTTCGTGGCGCATCCGGTTCCGCCTGGGCGAGTGCGCGCGCTGGTGCGGCATCCGTCCTACGTCGAAGGCGTGAGTGAACCAATCGTGCTGGCTCCTGGCGGCAGCGGTGAGGTCACGGTTGTGCTTTCCCAGGGTGGAGAGCTGCGGGGACGCGTCGTCGACGAAGCGGATCGGCCAGTCGCTGGCGCCAGGATCAAGCTCACTGCACTCAAGGGGAGCTTCGAGCGCAGCGGGATCAGCGCCGAGGACGGGATGTTTCAGTTTTCCGCGGTGCCACGCGACGTCAGCATCTCACTCGCGCGCCCGGATGAGCTGAGTCAGTTCGTGACTCGGGAGGTGCTGAGACTGAAAGAGGGCGAGACCCTGGAACGCGAGTTCACGCTTCCGGAGCCGCGCGACACCGTCAGATGGGAGGTTGTCGACGAGGACGACCAAGCCATCGAGCTCGCGCAAGTCACGCTGATGTCAGTCGACCCGACTGTGCCACTGCGTGCGACGCGCTTCAGCGACGAGCGCGGCGTGGTTGAGTTCGAGGACACGGCTGGGGTCGCCGTGCGAGTTTCGGTCCAGGCGAACGGATTTGCGTCACTCGATGAGCAGCTTCGCGCGGCGCCTGCAGAACGCACGGTAGTGCTCCGGCGCGGTGTCTGGGTGCGCGGAAGAGTGACCGCAGTGCGTGGCCGCGTCGAGGTGGCGGGCGCGCGCGTGGTGTTGAGCGCCGGCAATCACCGTGACTCGACGGTGACGACCGAGAACGGCACCTTTGATTTTCGCGAGGTCCCGGCTGGCAAAGTGCGCCTCGACGTGACCCATGAGGACTACGCGAGGCACGCGTTTGACGTACTTGTTGAGCGCACAGCCCGAGACACCCGGGCCTTCGAGCTCGACACACTCGATCTTGCGGAAGCGGCGACGATCTCTGGGGTTGTGGTGGATGCCGATGAAAGAGCGGTCGCTGGCGCGCGGGTGGGGCTTGAGTTCTTGCCCGCCTTCTTGCCCCGAGGTCGCCTGCCCGAGGGCACGGTTCAGACCGGTCCGGATGGCAGCTTTCGTCTCCACGGTGTCGCCCCGGGAAAACACCGCCTCCAAGTCTTTGCCGCGAGCAAGGGCCGTGGCGTCCACAGCTTCGAGGTGGAGGGGGGTGACGAGTTAGAAGATGTGCGTGTCCAGCTTGACGGCACGGCTGACGGTGACGAGCTCGACGTGACTGGGGGTGGGGTCGCGGTCACGCTCGGCGAACGGGATAGCCGCGAAGGCACTCGAGTGGTCGTGGTGCAGATCGCGGAAGGCAGCGAAGCAGAGCGGGCGGGCCTCAAGCGCGGCGATTTGCTTGTGACGATCGACGGCGCCCGCCCGGATAACATGCGGGACGCACGCGCGCGGCTCAACGGGCAACCCGGTGTAGACCTGGTGCTCGAGATCACTCGCGGGGGCCGCCAGCTCAGCTTTCGTGTTCGCCGCGAGCAGCTCTCGCACTGACGAGAGCCCGACGAGTGCGTAGCTGGCGTCAGCGGGCTAACGGCTCGTGTATTCGCCGATCAAGATCTTGGCGATGGTCTGGAGCTGCATGTTGCTGGTCCCTTCGTAGATCTTGCCGATCTTCGAATCGCGGAAGAACTTCTCCACGGGGTAGTCCTTCGTGAAGCCGACGCCGCCCAAGAACTCAACAGCGAGGGAGGCGCTGCGCTCGGCGACGTCTGAGGCGAACAACTTCGCCATTGCGGCCTCCTTGATGAAGGGCATACCCGCGTCCTTGAGCCGGGCAGCGTTATACACCATCAAGCGCGCGGCCTCGATTTCCGTGGCAAGGCGTGCGTACTGGAACTGCATTCCTTGGAACTCAGCGATCGGTTTTCCGAACTGCTGGCGCTGAAGCATGAAACCCATCGCGTAGTCGAAGGCGCCTTGGGCGATGCCGAGCATCTGCGCGCCAATACCGATGCGGCCCTCATTCAGCGTCTCGATCGCGATTTTATAGCCCTTGCCCACCTCACCGAGCACGTTCGCCTTCGGAATTATGCAGCCGCTCATGACGATCTCGCACGTACTTGACGCGCGGATCCCGAGCTTGTGTTCGCGCTTTCCAACTGAAAAACCGGGGGCGTCGCGCTCCACCAAGAACGCCGTGATCCCCTTGTAGCCCAGTGCGGGATCGACGGTCGCCAAGACGATGAACAGCGAACTCTCAGCAGCGTTCGTGATCCACAGCTTTTGCCCGTTGAGGACCCAGTGGTCCCCGGCATCCTCTGCGCGGGCTTTGAGCGCGAAAGCGTCGGATCCCGAGCTCGCCTCGCTGAGCGCGTAGGAGCCGACCCAGCTGCTGGACAGCTTCGGCAGGTAAGCGCGCTTTTGGTCCACCGTGCCCCAGCGAAGCAGCGCGTTGATGACCAGCGTATTTTGGACATCGACTAACACGGATAAGCTCGCATCGACCCGCGCGAGCGCCTCGACCGCCAGTATCGCGTTGAAAAAACTGCTCTCGGAACCTCCGTGGTCCTCCGGCACCTCGATGCCCATCACGCCAAGCTGAAACAGGGCTTCGATGAGCTCCGTGTCCATGATGGCCGCTTCATCCATCGCCGAAACCCGTGGCGCCACGCGAGTCGTCGCGAAATCGAGCACCGCGCGTTGAAACATTCGCTCTTCTTCTGAGAGTTGCGTGAGTGGGGTCATATTTGATTTCCAGATTGCGATGGCGCGGCCCCGGAGAGTACGCGATTGGGGCAAACATCGCCACAGCGCCTGCGACCGGGAGAGCGGCTTCGGACCTTTTTTGGTGCGCCGCCGGAGGTGAGCTGTTAAATCCACTGACCCCCGGGAAATCGCAGAAATTATGGCTGGTAATAGCTTCGGAGAGGCCTTTCGAATCACCACTGCTGGTGAATCCCACGGGCCCGGAAACGTGGTGATCATCGACGGCTGTCCTCCGGGGATCCCGATTGAGCTGGAGGCGATCGAGGCAGACATGGACCGGCGACGACCCGGTCAAAGCAGGATCGTCACGCAGCGAAACGAAGCGGATCGCCCAGAAATCTTGGCGGGGGTGTTCAACGGAATGAGCACTGGGACGAGTATCGCGATTCTGATCCGGAATGAGGACCAGAAGAGCCGCGACTACGCCGACATTCAGGACAAGTATCGACCCGGGCACGCTGACCAAAGTTATGACGCGAAGTACGGATTTCGGGACTACCGCGGTGGCGGTCGCTCAAGCGCCCGCGAGACCACCGCGCGGGTTGCCGCCGGGGCGGTCGCCAAGGCCGTCCTGCGCGAGGCGTTTGACGGCGAAGTGGTGGGCTACGTCAAGCAGGTCGGAAACATCGTCGCCGACATTCCCGTCCCCGAGGCGGTGACCCTGTCCCAGGTCGAGACGCTGCCCGATGGCACACCGAACATTGTGCGCTGTCCTGATGCTCACGCGGCGGCTAGGATGATCGCGCTGATTGAAGAGGTACGAAAAGACCAGGATTCGATCGGTGGGGTTTCGGAAATCGTCGCTCGCAATATTCCTGCGGGCCTAGGCGAACCGGTGTTCGACAAGATCAAGGCGGATCTGGCCAAGGCGTTGTTCAGCTTGCCGGCTGTGCTGGGTGTTGAATACGGCAATGGGTTCGCTTGTGCCAGTCTGCGTGGCAGCGAAAACAACGACCTATTCTTCGTGGACGAAGGTGCGATCAAAACCCGCTCGAATCGGCACGGGGGAATGCTCGGTGGAATCACGAGCGGTATGCCCATCGTACTTCGCGCGGCGATTAAGCCGACGAGCAGCTTGCCGCGCGAGCAAGAGACCGTGACCCGCGACAAACAACCCACGACCATTCGCACCAAGGGGCGGCACGATCCCTGTTTGCTGCCGCGGTTCATCCCGATGGGTGAAGCGATGGTCGCTATCGTCCTTGCGGATCACTACTTGCGCTGGCGTGGACAGCGCGGCCGCGCTTGAGGCATTCAACTATGTCATCGATTGATTTTTGCGACGGGTGGGTGCTTGTCACCGGCGCCTCATCGGGGATCGGACGTGAGTTCGCCGTTCAGCTCGCGAAGCTTGGTGCCAGGTTGGTGCTCGCAGCGCGCTCTCGGGATCGGCTGGTTGACCTCGCCGATACACTCGGTACACCGGTGAAGGTGGTGGTAGCCGACCTGTCAACGCGCGCCGGGATCGACCGCTTGCTCGCAGATGTTGACGCTTTGGAGCTGCCGATTCGACACGTCGTGAACAATGCCGGTATGGGCGGGGCCGGACACTTCGCTCGAATGGATCCGGACGCCATCGAGGCGATGACCACTTTGAACTCGCTCGCACCCATCTTGATCACTCGCCACTTCCTGCCGAAGCTCTTGGAAGCTCGAGCGGGTGGGTTCATCCAGGTAGCGTCGACCTCCTCATTCTTACCCATCCCGTACATGGCGACCTACGGAGCGACGAAGGCCTACGTGCTGAGCTTCTCAGTCGCCTTGCTCGAAGAGATCCAAAGCTCAGGGGTTCGCGTGTTGTCCCTATGCCCCGGATCGGTCCCCACAGAGTTTCAGGAGCGGGCTGGCTACACGCTGCATGGCCCGCAGAGCCGCAGCGCCATTAGCGCTGAGCAGGTCGTTCGCGAAGGCCTCGCCGCGTACGTTCGCGGCGAGGAGGTCTTGGTTCCTGGGAGGATAAACGCGCTGCAGATGTTTGCGCAGCGCTTCGTTTCACTCCCCCTTAAGGCTAAGGCTGCCGCCCTAGTGATGCGCCGGTCGGGGCGCGACAAGGTGAGTTAGCCGAGCCCCGTTCCAGCGCGAAGCCGAGGGATTAGTCGCGATCGCGGTCGCGACGACTACCGCCACCACCACCACCATCGCGTCCGCCACCGCCGCCGCGTCCACCGCCGCCACCGCCGCCGCGTCCACCGCCGCCACCGCCGCTGCGTCCACCGCCGCCACCGCCGCCGCGTCCACCGCCGCCGCC
>JBDKJZ010000193.1:0-9328 GCA_039796375.1 Pseudomonadota bacterium | reverse complement strand
CTTCCTCAATTGGGAGCTTGAGGCTGACCTGTGCGACACGGGCGCTGAGACCTGCTTCGAGAAAAATACCCCGGATGCCAATCCGGAGTTCCTCGAGCTGCGTGCGGCGTTCGTGAACAAGCGTGTCGGGCGCGCAGAGGCGACGGTGTCCGGCGGTGATCTCACAAGCTCCGTCCGCGTCGTCGAGTGCTGGGACGAAGCCATCGATCGCACCTATGCGAGCGTTTCGGAGGGTGACCAGCTGCTGATTGAGGAGGGGGCGTGTGCTGCCCCCTTTGAGCAGGACTTGGCGGACCTAGGGGTGCCGGGCCTGCAGGACGTCGACGCGGAAATGCTCGCGAAGATGGACTGCGTAGCCACCAACGGTGTGGGCGCCTGCGACGACTAGGGCAGCCGTAGCCTAGTGTCCGGCTTGGAGCCGCTTGCCGGACATTGGGCTACACGGTCGTAGCCTCAGGAAACGCGGCGAGAGAGGGTCAAAACCCTGTGTGAACGCGTCGCGTCGAGAAGTCCGCTCAAGTTCCGGAGGGGGGGGCCGTTCTGCCACCGAGCAGCCATGTCGCCGCCAAGCAGCATCCGACGTAGACCGAGAATCCTGATCACGGACGACAGCGCCTCGCAGCGCCGGTTGATCCGCGAAGAGCTGGCTGAGCTGTGCGTCGAATTGTGCGAGGCCGGTACCGGAGCAGAAGCGCTGAAGGCAGTCGCTGAGTTTCAGCCAGATCTGGTGACGCTCGATATCGAAATGCCCGTCTTGAACGGCTTTCATGTGCTCGAACAGCTGAAGCGCATGGACCGGACGATGACCATCCCGGTCATCATGATTTCGAGCCTGGAGTCCGAGAAGCAGCGGATCCGAGCCCTGGAGGGTGGGGCCATTGAGTACTTTCAGAAGCCCTTTCCTGAGGGAGCGCTAAAGCAGTTGGTGAGTGAAGCGCTGGGGCGGCTCGAAAGCAACCGTCGAAAGCGGATCTGCTGCGTCGATGATTCTGCCCAGATGCGTGGCTACGTGCGCCAACTGATGCAAACCCACGGCTACAAGTGCGAGTGTTTTGGTTCGCTAGAGGACTTGCGCAACTACATGCAGTTCGGAGTGTGTGATCTGATCTTGGTCGACCTGCACATGCCCGACGGCACCAGTTACGAGTTCTTAGAGTCGCTTCGAGAGAACGAACGGTCGGCGGGCTTGGCGAAAATTGGCACCACTGGCTTTGGGGCGCGTCGTGATCTGCTCAATGCCTTTCAGCTGGGGGTGGACGACTTCATCAGAAAACCGTTCTATGCTGAGGAGCTGCTCGCTCGGGTCGACCACCTGCTGCGCATCAAGGAGACCGAGAATCGCTTGAGGCAGATCGCAACGATCGATCCGCTGACCGAACTCCACAACCGCGGGGAAGTATTGCGGCGCTTTGCCGTCGAAATTTCCCGCGCCCGGCGCGACAGTCGGGACCTGGGGGTCCTGATGGTTGACGTCGACCATTTCAAGAGAGTCAATGACACGCTAGGGCATGCGCAGGGCGATCAGGTGCTCAGGCAAGTTGCTCAGGTTCTGCGTGATGACTTGCGAGTCACCGACGTGATCGGGCGCTATGGCGGAGAAGAGTTCGTGGCGTTGCTGCCACAAGCGACGGACGCTGGTGTCAGGTTCCTCGCTGAGCGCCTCCGGGAACGCGTCGCCCAACAGGAGTTCGTGGGTGACGACCACAACCTGCGGGTGACGGTGAGCGTCGGGGGGTGCGTTTGGCCGTTCGAACTCCTCGACCCCGAGCTCAGCCTCGAGCAGTGTATTCTGCCCGCAGACCAGGCGCTCTACGAAGCTAAGCGTTCCGGGCGCAATCGGGTAGTCCTGAAGCAGACGGGTCGGGTCGTCGTGACTAGGCCTCCAAGTTCGTTTCGAGGAATGGGGCGGTCTATCCCTGCTCCAAGAAATGCGTAGCAACTACGCGCCGAGAAAACGGGGCGCAGCGGCTAAACTGGCCCGGTGTCGAAACGTTTGCACAAGTGTCACAGAGGCGTCACGTGCCTCCGGCAAAGCTGTCCCTCATGGATGGCCGGGTACTTATCGTAGAAGACGATCCCGATATTCAGAGCGTGCTCGCGTTCAATCTGGAACGAGCGGGCTTCGAGACGATCAGTACCGACCGGGGTGCCACCGCCATCCGTATTGTGCGTGAGCAACCTATCGACCTCGTGCTGCTCGATGTCATGCTCCCCGACATTCCCGGATTCGACGTGTGCCGGGAGATCCGCAGTGGTCAGGTCTCGAGCCAGGTGCTTGTCCTGATGCTCACTGCCCGCGGTCAAGAACCTGACCGCTTGCAAGGGTTTGAGAGCGGGGCCGATGACTACATCGTCAAGCCGTTCAGCACACGGGAGCTGGTACTTCGGGTCCGGGCGGTGCTCAGACGCGGCGACAAGGTCACGCCGCTTCGCCGCGGCGAGTTTACTCATGGCGGACTCACGATCGACGAGAAGGCGCACCGCGTGTTCGTGGCTGCTGAGGAGGTTCGGCTCACGAGCATCGAGTTCAAGCTACTGTCCCAGTTCGCCACCCGACCCGGCGTGGTGTTGACGCGGCCGCAGTTGCTGGCCGACGTCTGGAATATGCCCGGTGAGCTCATGACTCGCACCGTCGACACCCACGTGAAGCGCCTGAGGGAGAAACTGGGACCCGCCGGAAGGTTTATCGAAACGGTCCGTTCTGTGGGTTATCGGTTCGACCCGGACGGCGGGGCCTAGTCCAGAACGAAAAGTGTTGACCCCCAGACCGGAGTGCGCGAAATCCCCCTGGTGCAGGTATTGCTGGCTTTCGCTCCGTTCTTGACCTTCGTGTTCGTCGCGATTCACCTCTGGCAGGTAGGGGAGGCGCCGCAGTCCGTCCGTGTGGACTCGCACCACCACTGAGCTTGCGCCGCGCGCAGGTATCGGGACCCCGTCATCGGAACTCTTGAGTCTCTGAGCTGTCCCCAGGCCCCATGCAGGACCCTGAGACGATCCCGGACTTGTTGTCGAGCCGCCCCAGTTGGCGGATCGACTTTGAGAGTACTGATCTGAGCGTGGTGTTGGCTTTCGCTGGGGGGGCCTCTGGCGGGGTGTTCGCTGATGCGCTAGCCCGAGCGAAGCCTGTCGCTTCAAATTGGCAGCCTGCGGGTTTCGCCGAAGACTTGTTCTTGTCGCGATTCGTGGCGACCTGTTTCGCAGTGCGCATTGGTCGCAATGAGCATCCCCCGGTCAGCCAATACCTTGCGCGTGTGCTCGCCTTCCCGCCGACGGCGGTGGAAGACGTACTGTATCGACGGGAGATCAGTCATGAGCTCCTCGCCACGCCCATGATTCGTCACCAGGCCGAGCAGCTCTACGCCAGCATCAACCGCCTGAGGGCGCTCCTCGAGAACTCCTCTGGGGCGGCGCAGCTAGACGCGAGCCGCCGACAGCTCGATTTGCTCGACCTATTTCGCGAGACCATCGAGCTGATGACAGGCTTCGGCCTAGCTCGCTCCGGGTTGTCCCGCCTAGCCGCGTTCGCCCAGTTGACCAAGGGCACTGAGGGGTATCGGTCGATGCTGGACCTGCTCCGTTTCGACGAAGAGTTGGCGAACGTCAGCTTCCGGGTCGGCATCGGCGCTGACGGGCGGGTCAAGAAACTGGAGCTATTGTCTGTAGAGGAGAACAGCTCGAACCCGTTCGTGAACTCGCCTTGGCGGCGATGGATGTCCAAGCTCGAGTTGTTCGCGCGCGGGTTTCGCTTCGGCGATGGGGAGGTCATGGCGCGCCTGCTCGACGCAGTGTTCGAGGGGGTTAGGAGTTTTTGGCCAGCGCTTGTTCAGGTCTGCGGGGACTTGGAGTTTTATCTTGGCGCCCTGGGGTTTCACGACAGAGCCAAAGCGGCGGGTCTCGTGATGTGCCTGCCTGAGTTCGTCCCGGTTGCGGCCCCTCGCGTGCTCAAGGGGCTCTTCAACCCGCTCTTGCTCGGTCACGGGATAACGCCGGTGCCCTGCGACCTGGAACTTGACCGGCACGACACGACCCTGCTCGTGACCGGACCGAACTCAGGCGGCAAGACGCGCCTGCTCCAGTCGCTTGGGCTGACCCAGCTGCTCGCCCAGTCGGGCCTGTTTATTCCCGCGAAGGAGGGGCGCCTCGCGCTCGCGAGCGGCCTCGTGGTGTCCCTCATTCAAGAGACGCAGCCCGATCAAACCGAGGGACGTCTCGGGACTGAGCTGGTACGGATTCGTAAGCTCTTTGAGTCGCTACGCCCAGGGGCGATGGTCATTCTGGATGAGCTTTGTTCGGGGACGAACCCCTCGGAGGGAGAAGAGATCTTCGAGTTGGTCGTGCGCATGTTGACCCAGCTGCACCCCCAAGCCTTCATCACCACGCATTTCTTAGGTTTCGCCGCGCGACTTGAGCACGAGCAGCAGATCGTCGACCTGCGCTTCTGCCAGGTCGTGCTTGGTCCCGATCAAGAAGCGACCTATCAGTTTGCACCGGGCGTCGCCAAGACGTCGCTGGCTGCGCACGCCGCGGCTCGCCTTGGAGTCACTAGCGCTCAGTTGAGTGCATTGATTGAGCAAAACGTTCGTCGCGCGCAGGTCTCAACGGAGCCGACCTAAGTGCCGACGCTGCTCGCTCCGGGCAAGATGAACCCGCAGCTACGCGCGCGCGTTCAGCGAGCGGTTCGTGGGAACCAGGTAGGTTCCAGCCGGGTCAGGCCGCGAGGGCTGGCGGTGCTCCGTCTCGTCGCGATAGGCGCGGCTCTCGCAGCGGTGGCGTGGGCCGTGGTGAGTGATCGGCGCGCGACGGCGGAGCTCGAAGCTGAGCGCGAGCAGTTGCTGCAGCGGGTCTACGCGCATTCAGGGACGCTCAAGGAATCGCAATTGCGGATCCTGGTCGCCGTACAACGACACCTGTTCCGAGCTTCCGGCAAATACGCGGGTGACTTCGTTGGGGCGGAGCTTAAGGCACTGAACCTCGATTCGATCTTGGCGCGACCCAGCGTTTATGTTCGCGGAGCTCTGGGCGCGTTCGACACCCCGGAAGGCACGAAGCTCGCGGTCAGCCGCTCCGCGAATGACGGGTTTCTGTTTTGCCTCACGGACCCCGTGAGCCCTACGGCTAGCGAGAACGAGCTGCTACAGGCTACCTACCCGCCCAAGCACACAGACGGTGCCGCGCAGTTCGCGGCTTCGCACCTGAGACTGCAGGATGCCGTGGTCACGCTGGAGCTACTTTCGGAGTCATGGGTGTTCCGAGTGAAGCGGGCCCGTGACGTCGCGCAACTCCACGAACTGCGGCAGCTGTTTGAGGGCGCGCCCATCGAGGCAGGCATTAGGGCCGCGCAGGCGGAGGTGTTAATCTACGCGCTGGACGAGCCGAAGGAGCCCGAAACAGAGACGTCGTTCGATGGTGGGTCCAACCACGCGATGCGCGTCGGGCTCGTCAACCTAAAGACGGGTCAGGAGGTGCTGCGGTTACGCAAGCGAGTAGACCTGGACTCTGTGTCTGAGCTGAACCGACTGCGCTTTGGTGGGGGGATCACCTCGTGCAAAATGGGGACAGAGGTGCGCACCTACATCGCGACAATGGCGGGCGCGCGCTAGCCGCGGGGCCGGAGCGAACGCTCGCCTAAGAAATTCAGGTTGCCGCTTCAGATCCTCGCCGGACACGGCTAAGAGAGACCGAGGGAGAAGCTATGGCGACGATTACCGTTGAGATCCGTTACGCAAACCGGCCCAGCGACGTGAAGAACTTCGCGCAGGCGAAAGTGACCATAGGGCGTGAGTCCGGGGACATCGTGCTCGGAGATCCCGCAGCCTCGGGTCAACACGCCGAGATCAACATCACGTCGACGAACGTGACCTACGTCGATCTCAACTCTACGAACGGGAGTTTCTTGCCCGATGGTAGGCGGCTAGGTCCACCCATTGCGCTACAGCCCGGCAACGAAGTGCGGATCGGTGGGTGCGCGATTATCTTGCGTGACTTTCAAGCTGGGGGTGCTCGCTATGGTGCGAAGGGCACCCTCGTCATGGCCGAATACCCTGAGGCGGCGCCAGCGAGTCCGCCAAAGATGGAGTCGCTGCGTGCGGGCGTGGGAGCAGCCCCCGCGGGGTTAGCGTTTGACGACACCGTGAAACCGAATCAGGTGTCCCCGTTCCACGCGGGCGCACAGCCGCCTCCCGGGATCGGAGCACCACCGTTGGGAGCGTATCCTCCTGGAGCGCCTCCGGGTCAACACCTTGGGGCACCTCCTCCTGGAGCGCCTCCGGGTCAATACCTTGGGGCACCTCCTCCTGGAGCGCCTCCGCCAGGTCAATATCAGTACCCGGGTGCACCGGGCATGGGCGCGCCGATGATGGCGGGGATCGGAGCCGGAGGTGCTCTCGAACCGGGAGCGTTCTTGTCCTCCGCGGTGGAGGCCTACAAGCCCCACATGCTCGAAGCGACGAAGGTGATCGGCATCGTGGCGATCCCTCTCGCGCTGTTGAACGCGGTCGCTGGGTACATCCCGTTCGTCGGGGTGGTGATCGCGATACTGACCAGTATCGCTCTAGCCCTGTTCAACGTGCTGGTGGGCGTAGGGGCTCAAGCGGAGTTCGGCCTGCGCTTAGCCGCAGGGGTTCCGATGACTGCCCCACAGGCGCTCAAGCTCCAGGTAGGACGCATGATTCCTTGGTTCGTTGGGCTATTTCTGCCGGCGTTGCTGGCGGGCCTTGGGGCTATCTGTATCGTGCCGTTTATCCTGTTCGGCTTTTTCTTGCTTCCAGTTTACATGGTCGAAAAGGACAAATCAGGGATCGACATCAACAAGCGAGTCTTCGAGCTTGTACAGAAAGAGCCCGTGATGGTCGCCGTGCTCATTGGGGTGGTGTTTGCGGCGGCGTTGGGGTTTGGGCTCGCCACGCTAGTTCTAGGGCTGCTGCCTTTCATCGGAGCTGCCTTGGTCAGCGTGCTCTCCGCGGTGTTTTCGGCGGCCTTCTCGCCGTTTGTCACGTTCCTCACCTTCCGCTTGTACTTCGCGATTCGTCAGAAGCACGAGCGCGTCGACGCGGCGGCGATCGCACGTGCGACGTTGGCGCCAGTAGCGTAACGGCGCCAATACCCAACTAGAGCTAGTCCCGTCCCTGAGTCACACCGGGGGCGGGCGCCTACCCGCTGCGCGTTAGGGCGTGCGGGTTTCGAGGGAGTCGATGGCGTGCACCGGCGCGCTCGGTCCGCTCATCAAGTGCTTGATGGCCGAGTACACGAGCCGCTGGGACTGCAGCATGCTCTTGCCGGCAAACTCGGTGGAGACGACCTGCAGGCTAAAGTGGCCGCCGCCGCCGCTGACGCTGACCGCAGCCCCCGGCATTGCCACCAAGACCGCGGCCTTGAGCTGGTCTAGAATATTCCCGTCGAGCGTCTTAAGCTGCATTCGGGTGGATTAGCGAAACTTTGCCCCAAAGCAAAGCGCGCTCGCTCACTCGGCGTTAGCCCCTCAAAAGTCGAGGTTTTCCAGGGCTACTGCCGGCCGTCACGCCCTTGTGAAGCACCAGGGCCGCTCCAGCGGCGCGCCCTTCGGCGTGCGCGTCACTGCTCGAGGAGGTGAGGTAGGCGACGCTCCGTGTGCGCGGGTAGCGACGTTTGAAGTAACCGCTCAACTCGGGATCCCCTAGCCAAATCAGACCCTCGGCGTGGTTCCGCTCGTGCTCACTCTGGAGCTTGCGATAGAAGCCCGTCATCACGCCGGCCGCGAAACGTCTGCGATCTTTGTTGCCGGCGATGGCCTTGGATCGTTTGTGCTCTCGCCACAAGCGATCCGCGCTCTGGTTGAGAAACGAGAACACGTACTCAGCCATCTCCACGTTCTCCGGCTCCCCGCAGATTTCGAGAATGTAGCCACGCTTGCCTTCCAAAGCGCGCCAGACATCCACCCACAAGATCTCGACGAAGAAATACTCGCTCAAGAGGGTCGCCAGCACCCGTTGACTCTCTGCGACGCGGCCGCTGGGTGCGCCTAGGTGAGCGATCCGATAGTTCCGCTGGTGGCCCGTGCGCGGCGCGAGGTTGTGCTTCAGCATGAGCCGCTGCGCAGCGCTCATCGCGGCTTCGGCTTCGTGCTTGTTGCCGCTCTCCGCAAGCGCGAGCAGGCGCGTGACCTTGTGCATCAGGCCGGAGTCGGCCGCGCTCTCTAGGTTGAAGGCGCCTGCCGCAGCGCTGTCGATGCCCCTTTCGTGGCAGGTCTTTCTAAAAAGCGGACCGTGTGGGGCCTCGGTCTCTTGGAGGACCACGCAGACGAACTGATGGGCCATCTCGTGCTTGAGCACCTCCAAGACGACTCCCCACGGACGCTCGGCGATGAGCTGCCTGGAGAGGGCGATAGTGGGCGGATCCGGGTCCCAGAGCCCGAGCTGGCCGTCTGCGTCGGCGAGACGCAGCGCTGGACGGCGCAGCGCATTCCCAAACAGATCGTAGTTTATCTGGTCGTAATCGCGCGCTAGGGCTCTGAGCGCCATCGCCGCGAGCCCCGCGGTGAGCTCAGGAGGTGCCTTGAGTGAGCCAGCGCGTGACGCCATGGACCCAGTCTTAGCCAAGATGCTCAGAGATGACTATGCTGGGCGTGCATGTTGGCGGTGGAGTTCAAGTCAGTCAGCAAGAAATTCGGTGGGCAGCCCGCTCTGTCGCGGTTCAGCTTCGCGGCCGAGTCCGGAAAAGTGTTGGGTCTACTTGGACCGAACGGCTCCGGAAAAACCACGACGCTGCGCCTCATCCTGAACCTGTTCTACCCTGACGAAGGGCAGCTGAGCGTACTCGGCGCCGCGCCAAGCTCCAGCACCAGCGACCGCATCGGGTACCTGCCCGAAGAGCGCGGCCTGTATCGTCGCATGCGGGTCACCGAAGTGGTGACCTACTACGCGCGTCTGAAAGGCGCGAGACCGTCTCGCGCTGAAATCGACGAATGGCTTGAGCGGCTCGGGGTCGCTGAGTTCAAACACAAGCGGGTCCAGGAGCTCAGCAAAGGGACCGCTCAAAAGATTCAATTTATCGCGAC
Source organism: Pseudomonadota bacterium (assembly GCA_039796375.1). Lineage (GTDB taxonomy): Bacteria > Myxococcota_A > Polyangia > Polyangiales > Polyangiaceae > SZUA-265. The sequence continues at coordinate 297 of JBDKJZ010000193.1, read as the reverse complement.
CGTGATCCATCGGCCGGCTCTCCTGATACTGGATGAACCGTTTAGTGGTCTGGACCCGAAGAGCAGGGAGCAGTTGCGCCAGGTGGTCCACCAGGTCATCGCCACGGGGACGAGCGTTATTCTGTCCACTCACGACATGGTTGAAGCCGAGAACCTGTGCGACCGATTCGTCATGTTGAGCCGCGGGCAGAAGGTGCTCGACCGAAGCCGTCACGAGCTCGCTCAGGCGTTCGGAGGTCGGAAGATCAAGCTCCGCGCGAGCGGCGAGCTGCCACCAGCGCTCACAGAAGGGGGGGA
>JBDKJZ010000192.1:0-9332 GCA_039796375.1 Pseudomonadota bacterium | reverse complement strand
CGGCTACTTGCAGTCCGCGCTGGATGATAGGTGGCCACCGAAGCTCAAGGTACTCGGCGCAGAGGTCGGTTACGGATTGTTGGTGAGCAGCGCCATCTTCGCCCTGGGCCATATCGCCACCGAGCCTCAGTGGAGCCGCTTAGCAGTGTTCTTCCCATCGTTGTTGTTCGGTTGGCTGAAGGCGCGCGTCCGTGGTGTCGGCACTCCCGCGCTCTTTCACGCTTCGTGTAATGTGTTTTCCGCTCACCTGGCCCGAGGCTTCGGATATCTGTCCGTGAGCTAGGGCTCTCCTTCTGCCCTTGAGAGGTCTCACGTGAATCCCCAATTGTTCGATACCGTCCTCACTCACGCGCTGCAGGAAGATTTAAGCGCCGCAGATCTGACCACCGAGGCGACCGTGGAGCCATCAGTCCGCGCCAGGGCGCTCGCCACGGCGAAGAGCTCACTCGTGGTGTGCGGTGCTGCAATCTTCGCCGCAGCGTTCCAGCGACTGGACGCCGGCATCGAGTTTCGGGCGCACCTGCCGGAAGGAGCGCGGGCTGAACCCGGTGAGCCTATTTGGCAAGTGTCAGGCAACGCGCGGGCACTGCTCATGGCAGAGCGCACCGCGCTCAACTTCGCGCAGCGCTTGAGCGGTATCGCCACGCTCACGCGGCAGTTCGTTCACGCTCTGCCGAGCGGCTCGAAGACCCGCATCACTGATACACGCAAGACCACGCCTGGCCTGCGCGCGCTCGAACGCTACGCTGTGCGCACGGGCGGCGGCTACAACCATCGTGACAACCTGGGCTCTGCGGTGTTGATCAAGGACAATCATATCGTGGCCGCCGGGGGTGTTGAGTCGGCCCTCGCCAATGCCCGCGCGCGCGCTCCGCACACTTGTAAGCTAGAAATCGAGGTCGTCAGCCTACAGATGCTCGCGCAAGCTCTGGAGCACGGCGCTGACATTGTGATGCTCGACAACTTCGCGCCCGATGAAGTTCAGCAAGCCGTCCGCATGGCCGCCGGTATTGCCAGCGTCGAGGTCTCGGGCGGGATCACTCTTGAGCGCGTGGCCTCACTGGCGGAAGCAGGCGTCGATATCATCAGCGTGGGGGCCCTGACGCACTCTGCCCGAGCAGCAGACATCTCACTTGGGATCCAGCTGATTGATGAATCGATTTAGCGTCACTGATTTCCTGACAACGCTCCGAGAGGCCGGTTGCGACCTCGGGGAGCCCTTCAGCTACTTCGAGGAGGTCGACTCGACCAACAGTTTAGTCAAACAATATGCGCGCGATGGAGGGCTTCACGGAGCCTGCTTCTTGGCGGACCACCAAACCGCTGGACGGGGTCGGCACGGGCGCCACTGGCACGCGGCTCCCGGCGAGAACCTGCTGTTCTCGGTACTGCTCAGACCGCGCTTGCCCGCCGCGATGCTGAGCCCGCTGACCTTGGTACTCGGCCTCGGCGTGCGCGATGCCTTAGCGGCCGAGACCACTGCGACGCTCAAGCTGAAATGGCCCAACGACATCGTGGTCCACCAGACGCCAGGTGCGCTCCCACCCCAAGCGTCCGAACCCACTTCAACTCAGCGCAACGCGGGTTCCAGTCCCTTTCGCAAGCTCGCCGGCATCTTGACTGAAAGTGAGCTCTCCCTCGGGGAGGAGGCTTTTATAGTCGCGGGCATCGGAGTGAACGTTCACTCGCAAGAGTTCCCAGGCGACCTTGCGCACCTGGCGACCTCGCTGGCACTGTTGCCACGGGCTGCAACCAGCTCCCCCGGCTTTACTCGGGAGATATTGTTGACCCGAATACTTCAGAACCTCAGCAGCTGGCTCAGCCGATACCAGCACGGAGGCTTAGGAAAGATTCATCAGGCGCTGAATGAGCACGATGCCTTGCTGGGTCAGGCCGTGCGGGTGGATGGAAGGCACGGAATCGGACAGGGAATCGATGAGCGCGGGCAACTACTGCTGAAGACTCCCAGTGGCACCGTAGCCATTAGTTCTGGCACGGTTGAGCTGACCTGAAACACCTCGACCTACGGGGCGAACTCAGCGAACTTAGCTGGCCACGGACATCTGAGGCATCTCTAGACTCGTTCTGAGCAGACGCCGCGCTCGATGCAAGCGGCTCATGACCGTCCCAACTGGAACACCCAACTCATCCGCTGCGTCCTTGTAGGAAAGCTCCGCGACGTCAACCAGCAGGAGCGTGCGCGAGAATGCGCTCGGGAGCGCTTCGATCGCGGCACGAAGACGCGGCGACAGGTCCTGCATGACGGGGGCTAGGTCCTGGTTTGGCCAGGCACACGGGTCATCGCGCAACCAATCATGCGCACGCCGCTGCCGCGCCTGGCGCCGGCAACGCGTCACAAACACGCTGAACAGGATTTGTCCCAACCACGCGCGCAGATTGCTTCCAGCGGCGAAGTGGGAAGAAAAGCGCAGGGCTCGTTCTGCGGTATCAGCGACCAGGTCGCGGGCATCCTCCGCGTCACGGCAGAGCATGACAGCTCGGGGATAAAGAGTCGGCAGGACCGCTGTTAACTCACGCCGAAATCCCCGGGGGTCGTCGCACCCGCCCGCAGCTGCCAGTGTATCTCGGCCACCCACTATGAGTGTGAACGATGGGCGCTCTCGCTCGGGAGACACTGCCTCCTCAGACGTTTTGGTGGCTTGGGGTGAAAAGTCTGAGCGTTCAGCTGCGTGCATCTTGATCTCCGTCGGTGCCGTGGCGGGATTGCCGTGGGAGCACCGTATGCATCCCCTCGCAAGGCCCATGCCAGCCACGGCGACACGCGTTTCGGGCTAACTTAGCCGCTGTACCCCCAGCGGGCCCCCACCCAATCGTGTCATTCTGTCAGTTCAGCGGGTGAGACTGACAACACGTCTCCGCAGACCTTCCTGAATCAAGGAGCAAACGACCGAGCAGCTCGGGGACCTCATCGGCGATTTCGCGAGCCAACAGCCCCCGCCTAGCACCGGTCCGCTGCTGCCAAACCTCAGCCGCCCTTCCGTGGATCCAAGCGGCGCAGACCGCGGCGTCTCTGCCCAACATTTGACAGGCGAGCCCAGCTAGGATCCCCGCAAGAATATCTCCTGATCCTGCGGTCGCGAGCGCGGAGCTCCCGGTCGAATTGATCACCATCTGATGGTTTCTGTCGGCGATCAGGGAGTAACGCCCTTTGAGAAGAACAGTGGCGTGCGTCAACTCTGCCAGTTGACGCGCGCTTCCGAAGCGATCTGCCTCGACGACGCCGGCGGAGGTCCTGAGCAAACGAGACGCTTCCCCAGGGTGCGGAGTCAAGACAAGGGTCCCGGAAGCCCGCGCGAGCTCGCTTGGGTCGTCGGCGAAGTGTGTGAGCGCATCGGCATCCAGGATCAGCGTCCCGGAGAAATTACTAACGACATGTGAGTACACTTGACGCGCGAGCGGATCGATTCCGAAACCAGGACCCATCACCACCACGTCCGCGCAACTCAGGAGGGCAACTAAGCAAGGCACAAGCTCTGCCGCGGGCAGCGGGCGAACCATGGCCTCCCAGGTGTCGACACTGAAGCTGAAAGCCGCATCCGAGTGGGTCGCGACTGTGACCACACCTGCGCCAGACCGAAGCGCTGCATGCGCCACAAGCTTCGCTGCTCCCACCATGCCCAGTGAACCCGCGAGCACTAATACCCGGCCGGCGGCTCCTTTGTGAGCTGGGTCCTGCAATCTACCGCCAGGGCCCCGAAGCCGCTCCACAACGTCAGCGCGCTCGACCAGCTGAGCTGCCACCTCTGAACGCTCAGCTAACTCGGCGGGGACTCCGATGTGCTCAACCACGACGTTGCCAGCGCAGGCAGCCCCTTGTGTACTGAACAACCCGAGTTTGTAGTGAGCGAAGGTTACTGTTAGCTCCACCCGCGCGCAGTCGCCGAGAACGGCGCCCGTATCCGTATGCAAGCCCGAGGGCAAGTCGAGCGCACATCCAGGCCGCTGGCTTCGATTCAGCAGCTGCACCGCTTCAAGGACCTCACCGGACAGCTCCCGCGACAGCCCGGTCCCGAATAGCGCATCGACCCAGGCGTCGCAGCCAACGAGCAAAGCTGAGAGCAGCTCCCCGCTGCCCCGCCGTATCGTCCCGCCGATCCCCGTCCAAGCCCGGGCCTGCACGTTCACCGCGCCCGACAGATCATCCAGATCGCCAAAAAACACCACGTGCACCACATGGCCCAGTAGCGTGAGATGCCGGGCCACGACGAATCCGTCGCCCCCATTGTGGCCGGCGCCGCAGACCACCACCACGCACCGAGAGACCTGCACTCCGGAGCGTTCTTGGAGCCAGCGATCGATTGCCTCCGCTGCTCCCCTGCCAGCGTTCTCCATGAGGAGTTCGCTAGGGACGCCACACTCCTCAACCGCTCGCCGGTCGAACTCGCGGATTTGAGCACGGGTGAGTACAGGTCGCATCGGAACTTTGTTTCTCTAGAACTCACATGCGGGCTGCGCTACTCGGATTGAGCGAAGTCCCAGTCTTCACCAAATGTAAATTTCTTGGGGGTTGAGAGAATCTCACCGTTCGGGCCATCACGACGCACGATCATGGTGTGAGACGTTCCTACCTCCTCGTTTTCGCGCGAGACCACGACGATCACGTTGGTGCCGGGGTGCAGGGCCACCTCTTGCTCGAACGTCATCGACTTCCGATCCGCAGCGTTGCGATTCGACCGATAGAAGACTTTCTGGGAGCCCGCGAACATGTATGTATCCAGCACCTGGTCGCCGTCTCTTGCGACCCCGAGGATTTTCACGGTTTCAGCGCTTGTCGCTAGCGATGCCGGTCGGACATCGATGAGCGGCGGCGAGTGGGTCAGGGTCGGCTCAAACAGAATACGTTCGGCGCCCGATGTCGCTTCCACTGCCGCGCCATCTACGAACCCAAAGCGCTCGCCGCCGAGTGAGACCTTCACGAACTCCCCGAAGCTCCCAAGCCGGGTGACCTGCGCTCCGGGAACCAGCGCCCCTACTACCCCTGCCGCCGCGAGCGGCTGCCCTCGCACAGGGGCGCTCACACGGGCTTTCAGAATTCCGCCCTCCTGCTTGATGGCGAAACCGCCCGCCGTCACTGGCACGGAGACTTTCTCCGATGAGGAGACTCGGAGATCCACGTCGACGACGCTCAACTTGACCTTGACCTGGTCTTGGCTAAGCGAGGGCAACACGTCGGCAGTAAACTCAACGCGGCGCGAGTCTCCCGGTGCCATGTTCGAGAGGTCAAATCGGCCATTTTTCAGTAGCAGTCCGTCTCCCGTGAGGTTGGTCATCAACGCCTGAGTCTCATGAGATGTCCCCTCTCCGATGTTCTTGACGTCAAAGTAGACGGTCAAGCCTTCACCCTTTTGAACTTGCCCATCTCCGTTGGCAGCTCGATTGTCTACGATCTGATAGGTATAAGAGAACGCGGGCTTGGGCAGACTCGTGACTGTGGCGCGCAACTCGGCATCCACCGGAGCGGCTCCGCCCTCAGCGCTGAAGCGGATCTTTACTGCGTCTTGCCGCGTCACGGCATCCTTGGGGATACTGCACGTTCTAGGAGCATCCGCAGCGACGGGCTTACTCGACCCGGGCTTCCGCCCTTCGATTCGGCAAAACCCAAGTGGCACTCTAGCGCTTGCCGTTTGCCCCGGCTCTACTTTCCCGAACACCAACTCCCGCTCATCATAGTCACCGTTGTCGCTCTGGGTGATCGCACGAAGCTGGTAAATCGGTGCGCTTCCATTGTTCGTCACGGTCACGCTCAGGGTCATCGATTCGCCCGCCACAACCGAATCCGAAGGGCGGTCCGTCGACACTTTTACGGCACAGTCCGTGGGCCTACCGGGCACTGCGTACCCCTTCGGTGGCTCCGACCAGTCGGTCCCTAGCAACTTCAGGTCACGGGCGACTGCGGCGACCTGCCGCGCCTGCTCCCCCTCAATGAACCCCTTCGCGGCTTCGAGCTGCTGAAGCCTCGGCTTCCCCGCGGGGAGCTTGGCGACCAAATCGCGGGCGAAACGCACCGGAAAGTCGAGGAAGAACTCATCGGGCATGTCCGTTCCCCACTCACGCCACTGCTTACGTTCAGTCTCTGGCAAGTTGTATCGCAAAGACAACCAGGGACGGTCGGTGTTCCGGGCAGCTTGATTTGTGAGACTTTGACTCAAGTCACGCTCGGTGAGGTTTCGCTCAGAGCGAAACAAGTCCATCTCAAGCATGTCAGCAGTCATCGGATCGAGTTCAATGTCGGGGGTCACTCCCACGCCCTGAATCGAGATATCGCCAGGTGTGAGATACTGCGCAATCGTCAGCTTGAGCGCCGCGTCCCCAGCGAGCCCTGAGTAGACCATCTGCACTGAGCCCTTGCCGAAGGTCGTCTGACCTACGACAACAGCACGTTCGTGATTCTTTAACGCACCAGCGACAATCTCACTGGCGCTTGCGGATGAACCGTTGGTTAAGACCACGATTGGGTAGGTCGCTTCAGTGCCAGCTCGTTGGGCACGCTGCTCGTCCCGCCCCTCGCTGTTTCCAACCGTCGCGACAATCACGCCTTGGGTCAGGAACAAGTCGGAGACCCGCACTGCTTGATCGAGTAACCCTCCGGGATTCCCACGGAGGTCGAGGACGAGTCCTTGGATTGGCGCGGCTTTTCGGAACCCTACCAGGGCTGCCTGCAGCTCGTCTGTCGTATCCTTCTGGAACTGCTGGATGCGCACGTAGCCGATACCAGGCACCAGTTCCCGTGCTTCGACGGACTCGATTCGGATCACCTCACGCGTCAGCTTGAAAGGGCGCGGCACGTCCCAGCCGCCTTGGCCCTCACGCTGAATCCAGACGCTCACCTCCGAACCAGGCTCCCCGCGAAGGCGTTGGACAGCATCATCAAGCGGCATGTTGAGCGTCGACTCGTTGTTAATCTTGACGATTCGGTCGAGCCGCTTCAGGCCCGCACGGCCCGCCGGAGTCCCCGGCATGGGACGAATAACAGTCAGCATCTGGTCACGCATCGAGATGACAATGCCGAGCCCACCAAAGTGCCCGGACGTAGACACGCTCATCTCTTCAAACGCCTCGGGCGTCAGAAACACGCTGTGGGGATCCAGCGTACGCAGGATTCCGTTGCACGCGGCGTACTCAACCTCCCTAAGCTTGACCCCAGTATCCTTCAGATTGGCCTGCAAGAAGCCAAACACCTCGCGCAGACGTGCGGAGACATCCCAGGGGCCCTGAACATTGTCGACCCGGAACTCCTTTTCTTCATCCTCAACCCGCACGCGTACATTCGGCGACGACTCATCGTGCAATACGATGACCTGTGCGACCTCGCGCTGAACATTGTCCAGAGCGCTCATGAACATGCGCTGCGGCTTGATGCGCGAAGGGTCAACGTACTTCGCCCGAATCTTCTTTAGCGTCTCATTGACGGCGGTCAGCTGGGTCAGATCGTAGGCGGCGTCGGATGCCGGATCTCCGGTCACCGCGTGAGCGGCTCCGAGCCCCTTCCAGAGCCCTCCCGTCCCAAACTTCAGCGCCAAATGCGACGCCATCCACGCAAAGGCCAGCAGGGCAATGACTCGGGTCGACCGCTCGAAGAATCGCATCACCGGCGGAGTATACCGAGCGGGCAAGCGACCGGCAGGGCCTTTTCCGCCTTATTTCGAGGCGGAGCCAGCCTTAGGGGAAGCGGCCGAGGCGGGTGACCCCATCGGGTTGGACGAAACCGGTGCCTCCGGATCCCGAACCTCGACCTTCCGCTGCTGCTCATCCTGCTGAATCGAATACCGCACCAGTGCCCTCAGGACCTCGTTGCGCTGGACGTTCCCAAGTAGCACCTTCACGTCTTCGTACACTGAAGGATCCACCAGCAGGGCCCCCAAGGTCCCTTTTCCTTCGCGCAGCTGGCGGGTGATGATCCGGAGGTCGTCAGTGATGGCAGCAACGTTACTGGCGATCTTCTCGCCATCCGTGCCCATTTCTCCGCCGTAGAGCAGGTTGTGCGCTAGGCCGTCGCCATTGCGGATACCCTCCAGCGTCAGCGCCAGTTCATCTGCAGCACGCCCGATTTGGGTGGCGACCTTCGCTCCTTCTTCCCCGTAAATCACCTCGTGCGCGAGACCAGGACCACTATTCACCCGCGAAGCCGCCGCATTTAGGCTTCCAAGCAACTGGTTGAGTTTGTCGCTGGTGGTCTCAAGATTTGAGATGGCACGTGAGAGCTTCTCAGCCTCAGCCTTGTCATTGAGCAAACGAGGCACGTAGCCGTCACCTTGATCCACGCTTTGCAGAATGTTTCGCACCGAAGATGCGCTTTGACGTAGGTCTTCGCGAAAGCTCTCCTCGGCGAACGTCCCGGACGTTCGCTCTAGATTATCAAGTACGTGGTTCGCTTTCTCTCCGAGTCCCCGGACCTGCGCGAACATGTCATTCGACGGACCGCTCGGAATCGTCGCACCAGGAGGCAGCGGCGCTTGGTCAGGCCCGCCCACGGTAATCGTGATCAGCTTGTCTCCAAGCATACCCTTTGGGGAGACGCGAGCGACGCTATCGGCGCGGATTCGGCGCGCTTCCTCGCGCACAATCTTCAGAGTGACCCGAATCTCGTTGTTCGAGGGGTCGGAATGGTAGTCGACACGGTGAACGCGGCCCACCTCTAGCCCGCCCATCTGCACAGGAGACCCCGCCTTAAGACCCTCGATCTCCTGAAAAGCCGCAAAGTAGACGTCAGTGGAGGAGAATAGCCGCCGAGCGTCCCCGATCAAGAAGATCACCAAGCCCAGGACGAGCAGCCCGGTAAAGGCGAACGCCCCAACTCTGACTTCCCTGCTCAACGCCATCTCGCTCGGAACCTACTCCGAAATCCTCCAACGCCAATCGTCGAATTAATCGCGCCGGCATGAAATAGAGTGGCACCGCGCTGAGGGCGCGACCCGACCCACAAAGTGCCGCGCGGCCGTGAGGACCCGCGTCACACCCGCGCCTGGTCCGCTGGCCTGATACCACTCGGTGCCGAGCTTTCCACAGAATTTGGCAGAAGCCGCGCCCCACATGGAGCTCGGTTAGGGGCGGGTCTGCTGACCCTAGGCGTTGAGCAGAGTCTCAACATCCTCCTCCGCCGGGGCGCGTCCCTCGATGAAGTTCCGCACACGTTCGTCCGGGCTGGACTGCAGCTCAGGCACAGTGCCGGAAAAGATCGCAACTCCACCCTGAACCATCGCCACTCGGTCACTCACCGTGAAAGCTGAACGCATGTCGTGAGTAACGACCACACTAGTGATGTTTAGGCGCTTCTTCAGACCCATGATCAGGTGGTTGACTCGGGCAGTGTT
>JBDKJZ010000191.1:0-9363 GCA_039796375.1 Pseudomonadota bacterium | reverse complement strand
CGGTGGCGCCACCATTGAGCAAGCTACCCCGGAAGCTCGCGGCGCACTTTTTAGATGCGTCATCGCTGAATTCGTCAGGGGTCATGTTGCTGAAGCGCACCTGGAACGCGTAGTCGCCCGCTTGGGTTGTTGAGCTAGATGAGACACAGAGCCCGAGCAGGCTTACCCCGAGCAGCACTTGTACGATCTTGCGGGACGTCTTCATGGTCTTGCTCCTTCACTACGGATATTGAGATCTTCAAGTACCCACTTTGCCAGACTGTCGCCCGACAACGGAGTTCCCCCGTGTTCACCATATACGGCGCTGTAAACCGGGACCGGCTCAGGCGGGTGAAAGAGCAGTCGTCCGCTGCTAGCCCCAGTCAACTTCGTTCCGCCTCTTTCGATCGGCGCGCGCATCATCACAACGACCACGGTCTCAAAGCCAAGCCACTCCGCGGGGAGCTCAGGGGGTTTTGGGGGAGCGCCAGCGCTAGCGACATACTGTGTCAGGAACGCTGCTTCCTCAGCGGTGCGCGGGGAGTCGTCGACCGCGGGCCCCTTCTTGGCTTCAAGGAACATTCGAAACATCTTGAGTGACGCCGCTTCCGAAGCAAGGGGCGTTTCTTTGAAGTCAGCGACGAAGCGAAGAGTACCCGTCCTGGGAGTGAGCGGGGGCATCGGCACCTCCGCCTTGGCGGTCGCGCTCGGCGTCGCAGCGCTCGGTGTCGCAGCGCTCGGTGTCGCAGCGCTCGGTGTCGTTGTGGCCTGCGTCACCTCTCCCGTCGGCGCCGCCTGCTCTCTTGAACACCCCACGGCCAGAAGCAGCGCCCCGGCGATTCCCCAATTTCGCATGTGGCGCACAGTACCACAGAGCGACCAGTTTCGTAGTCCGGTCGTGATGTTGACGAACAGAGGTGCTGTTTCGAGTTCCTGAGGCGTTGCTCTTCGGGGGGGCCGCCCCTCTCGTCTGGAGTTCGACAAATTCGACTGGCGCGCAAGGGGGGATCCGAGCGCACGTTCTCCCACGGACCCCTGCTTGGCCTTCAGGCTCGCAGCCCTTTCTGGCAGGGCGCATCCGCCTGCTTGGGTCCCCGTGGAGGCTACGAGTTCGCACTCGAGCACTTCACCACTCAACTGCGCTTGGGGTACTGCCAGTCCGGATTCAGCAATGAGCATTTGGCGACCGACGCCAACGAGCTTGATGCGGAAGCCGCGCTGCTCCGCGTTGTTGATATCGGCGCATTCAGTCTTGGTGGCGGAGCTTCCGTCGGCGCGGCGTGGTTGCGGCAAACCTTCGACGGCGCGCGTGTCGCTCCGGCGCGAGACACCCTAGCGCTTGAGTTCTCCGCTCTGGCCCAAGGCACCTTTGAGCTAGACGCGGGTCTTTTCTTCGGCCTCGAGGCTGCAGGCTTCATGCACGTATTCGAGCAGCAGAATGGCCGCCCGCCCAGAACGGACGCGACCACGGAGTTCACAGTTCGCTCAACTCTTTTCGCCGGCAAGCATTTCTAGCTCAAGAGTTCAGCGGCGCGCTGAGCCAACACGCGGCGGGGCAAATGGTACCCCACCGCCGACGGTGAACAGCCCCTATACAAAACCCTAAAGTATGTATCCGCGTTCTTCGTGCTCGCTCAGGTCGAGCCCTTCGCGCTCTTGTTGCTCCTCGACCCGCAGTCCGCCGCAGAACCACGCAACCCCCTTCAGCAACATCCAAGAGACAGCGCCGGTGTAGAGAACCGTCGTCGCCGCAGCGATTGACTGCGTCATGAGCTGAGTCCCAGTGCTCTCTTCAAGGGTGCCCCCGAGGGCAGTGCCGCCGACAACCGCAACCATGAGCGTCCCAACGAGGCCGCCGACTCCGTGCACGCCGAATACGTCCAGGGAATCGTCGTAGCCGAAGCGTTGCTTCAGGTTCACCGACGCGTAGAAGCACAAGATACCTGAAACGGCACCAATCAGCAGCGCCCCTACAGGACCTACTGTGCCCGCCGCAGGCGTGATCGCCGCGAGGCCGGCAATCGATCCGGTCGCGGCTCCGAGGACAGAGGGCTTCGAGTTCTTCACTGACTCGATCACCATCCAAACAACTGCACCGACCGACGCGGAAATATGGGTCACGGTGATCGCCATTGCCGCATCGGCCCCGGCGGCTAGTGCGCTGCCGCCGTTGAACCCAAACCAACCAACCCAGAGCATCGCTGTACCTGTAACGGTCATCGTCAGGTTGTGCGGGCGACGAACTTCGTCAGGGTAGCCGATTCGTTTGCCCACCATAATGCACGCGACCAGCGCGCCGATTCCCGCGGTGATGTGCACCACAATGCCTCCGGCGAAGTCAATGACGCCCATGTCCGCGAAGAACGCCCCCGGGCCACCCCAAACCATGTGGCAAATAGGCAGGTAGACGGCGACGACCCAAAGCAGGCAGAACCAAATCGCCGCAGCGAACTTCATCCGCTCGGCGAACGCGCCGATCATCAGGGCAGGAGTAATGATCGCGAACGTCATCTGGTACATGAAGAACAAAACTTCTGGGATCGTACCGTGCACTGAGTCACGCCCAACGCCGGTAAGGAATACCTTGCTAAGACTACCGATGAAGGCGTTGACGCCCTGTTCGCCCTGCGCCATCCCAGTTGTGTCGAACGCAACGCTGTAACCAAAGGCCAACCACAGCAGGGTCACAGTCGCGGTCAGCGTGAAGCACTGCATCATCACGCTGAGGACGTTCCGTCGCTGCACTAGCCCGGCGTAGAAAAGGAACAAGCCAGGGATCGACATGAACAGCACGAGTGCGCAGGAGACCAGGATCCACGCTGTGTCTCCTGAGTTCAGCTCGGACGCGGCGTTCGCGGCCGGCGACGATACCAATGTGCCCAGCCCGGCAAGGATACCAAGCGCGGCGCCTTTTTTTTGAATGCTTTCCATGTTCGACCTCGTGCGTGACCAGAAGTGGATTGTTTCTGGAGGATTTCGACCAGGAATCTTGTTGGCGGTTCTTTTCCCAAGTGTTTCAAGATTGTTTCTTTGTGGGGGTTCGGTCTGAGCTCTTCGGCTCGTGCCGACGAAGCCTTGGACCTTCCGAGGTGTTGAGCGAGGGAACAGCCCGAGTCGTTAAGACTGTGGCCGGAAGCGGCCAATTTCGACGCGACGGGGGACGACCGCCGAATGAGGAGTTGGCGGGGCTTGTTTCCTGCTCCGCGAACCTTGGCGGTGGTCCGGCTCTGGACCGCCCCAGCGGTCGCGAGCGCCAGGTCGAGCCGGCTCGTGCGGAGGAAAAATCCGCGAAACTGTGGGGGCCCGTACTGTTCCGAGACACGTAACTGCCAGAAAGCGTTTGACAATTTGGGGTGCCGAATGCAGCCTGGACGGAACCGACGATTCTGGAGGGCTGGGTATGACCAAGAGCGAACTAATCGACGCTATCGCTGCTCGGGCGGATCTGACGAAGTCTCGCGCTGAGCTAGTCGTCAATTGTGTCTTCGATACGATGACCGACGCCCTGAAGGAGAATGACGGGATTGAGATACGCGGTTTCGGTAGCTTTACGGTTAGGCCGTACAAGCCGTACGCTGGCCGGAATCCCAGAACCGGCGACGCCGTGCCGGTCCCTTCGAAAAGGCTGCCTTTCTTTAAAGTTGGCAAAGAGCTGAAAGAGCTCGTGAACGAGAGCATCCTGAACGAAGAGCGGCGCGGCTGACCAGTTCCGCTGTCGGGGCAGTCCCCGGCTCACTCGCATCGACTGGGGACGCGCGCCTACTCGGCCTTACCTAGGGACGGCGTGTGCTTCCGCCCTCCCCGACAATGGGCTTCAGACTTCGGCGCTTCTGCCGTTCGCCTGGGTGGCCATGGAACAACGATCTGTCTTAGCGTTCGGGCAGTTTAAGCGTGACGAACGAGTCAGCTTGTCAGTCATTGCGCAGGAGGCGTCACTCGGCCTGCACCTATTCGACGATGCCAAGGGAGTCGCCAACTGGCTTGAGGGCAACGCTCCGCACGTGTTCTTGATCGACAACGCCGCCTCAGGGGCAGAGCAGGTGTGCTTGGAGGCTCGGTCCCGTTCGATTCAAGCGCTCACGCCGATCATTTCGCTCTCGCGTGAGCTGGACGACCTGACCTTTGCGGAAGTTTTCAACTGGGGGGGCGATGACGCCGTCGGTGTGAGCGCCGTCTATCCGTTGCTGTCTCGGGTCCGCGCCCTTCCGCGCGAACCCCTAGCGCAGAGTCGTACGACTCGCGGCACCGCGGTGGTAGCGGATCCCGATCGGTCGCGGCGTATTGTGCGCGCGCGCGTACTCCGCAACGCCGGATATGACGTTGAGTTCGCTATCACGGCCAGCGATACCATGCAGCGCGCCAGCCAGAAGACAACACGATTGGTAGTGCTTGACGAAGACTTAGAAGATGGAGTGACCGAGCTCGTGCACGCGGCACGCAAGCACCCGGCGACCCTCTTCTTGCTGATGTGTGCGCCTCGCAACATCGCTGAACGGTCCACGCCGCTTGAGGGACTCACCAACGCCTCCGTCGCGGATGGCTTCGCTCCGCCGGAGAACGTGGTATTCCTCGCAAACGAGCTGGCGCGCGGTGGAGCCTCCGACCAACGGACGAGCCGTCGCCTACTCTACGGCACGACCGTGACGTTCCGTGGCGAGGGCAAGAGCAGCGACGACTTCGGCTACTCGTACAACATCAGCGCAGGTGGCCTCTATGTACGGACTCTCGCGCCGCCGCAGGACGACTTCGTGTGGCTGGAGCTTTGTCCTCCTCGTTCAGACCGGCGCGTCCGCGTTGAAGGTGAAGTGGTGTGGCGCCGTGGCTTTGGCCCTGCGGAATCAGCGACCGTGCCGCCCGGGTTCGGGGTGCGAATCGTTGACGGAACCCGCAAGAACATGCAGGCGTGGATAGACAGCTACAGCTCATTCTGCGCAGCGCTCGGGGTCTCCGAAAGAGCCTGAGGTGGGTCCCCGGTCCGCCTCAAAGAGTTTGCTCGCCAGTGCGAGACGCGCCGGCCTATCGTACCGGAATGAAGATCTACACGAAGACGGGAGATCACGGAAAGACGGGGCTGTTTGGAGGAGGGCGTGTAGACAAGGACGATGCCCAGGTGAGCGTCTACGGAACCATCGACGAACTGAATGCGACGCTCGGGATCGCCTTGGCGCTCGGGCTACCAACACCGTACCCGTCATTCATCCAGGAGGTTCAGTCCCAGCTTTTTGTGCTTGGCGCCGAGCTGGCGACCAGCCCAGGTCAGGAGGCTAAGCTCAAGCTGCCGCTGATCTCGGCGGCTCACGCGATGCGCTTGGAGCAAAGGATCGACGAAATGGAGGCGGTGCTGACGCCCCTCAAGCAATTCATCCTTCCAGGTGGCTGCCAGGCGGCTGGCAATTTGCACCTAGCTCGCACGGTCTGCAGACGCGCCGAGCGCGAGTTCGTGAGCCTCCAGAAGCTCCGAAGGGAGGCCTTATTGGCCGTACCCCGCGCCGAACTTGGGGTGTACCTAAACCGGCTGAGTGATTTTCTGTTCGTGCTAGCCCGCTACAGCAACCACACGCAGAACATCAGCGACGTCCCTTGGCAGCCGTAGCTAGAAATGGGTGGGTTTTGGGGTCAAGAATGACTAATGTTGCAGCGGTGGTTATTCGCAAAGTCGCTCAACTTGGGGAACCTGTGTTGCGTCAGGACGCGGCGCCAATAACCCGTGAACAACTGGCCAGCCAATGGCTGCAGCGCCTGGTCGCTGACATGACGACCACCATGCGAGACGCAGAGGGCGCTGGGCTATCAGCGCCTCAAGTCTACGAACCGTTTCAGCTATGTATGGTGGAAGTGAACAAGAACGCCCGCTATCCAACCTTTCCTGAGATCCCGTTTCGCGTGTTCATCAACCCAAAGCTGACGCCCATCGTACAAAGCCACGATGTTCTAGTCGAATCAGACTCGATCACGCTGTACGAAGGTTGCTTGTCTATCCCTGGCCTAAGGGGGCAGGTCACCCGACCCCGCCGCGTTCGCGTGCAGGCGCTCGATCTAGAAGGACGGGCCATTGACGAGACCTGGGAAGGAGTCGCCGCGGCAATCATTCAGCATGAAGTCGACCACCTGCACGGAACGCTGTTTATTGATCGAGCTGACCCAAGGACGTTGTGCTTTCAGAAAGAGTTTGAACGCCATGTCCCCAAAGACGAGCATTGCGTCGACCTAGGCGAGGCCTGAGGCGACCCATGCTCGCGCCCGGTCAATCCATCAGCGGCAAGTATCGCATCGTTCGCTTGATCGGTGAAGGCGGCATGGGCTCTGTCTACGAGGCTGAGCACCAAGTCTTGGGAACACGTGTTGCGCTCAAATTCCTCCACCCTGAGATTGCCAAACAACGCGGCCTGAAGGAGCGCTTCTTGCAGGAGGCGCGGGTCAGCGCGACGGTGGTCAGCCCCCACATTTGTCGAGTTAGTGACGTCGACACCGATCAAGGCAGCGCCTATCTGGTCATGGAGATGCTTCAGGGAGAACCGCTGCAGGCCGTCATGGACCGAGAGCTGCGCCTGGACGTGGGGCGCGCCGTCGACTTCTCAATTCAAGTCCTCGAGGGGCTTCAGGTCGCTCATGCGCGTGGCGTCGTTCATCGCGACCTGAAACCTGACAACGTCTTCCTGTTGCCTACGCCAAGCGGTCCGCAGATCAAGCTCCTCGATTTCGGCATCGCGAAGCTCCGCGAAGACGCCGAGTACAAGATGACGCTCACCCGTCCCGGGGCAGTGATGGGTACTCCAGAGTACATGGCACCGGAGCAGGCGTACTCCGCTGACCTGGTGGACCAGCGCAGCGACCTGTACTCCGTAGGAGTGATTCTTTTCGAAATGCTCTCAGGTAGGCGCCCAGCCGACGGCGAGAACCCCCAACAAATTGCTGAGCAGATCCTCACCGGAAAGGCCGCCAAGCTCGCTGAGCTGCGCCCCGATCTGCCTCCGCTGCTCGTCGAGGTTGTGCAGCGCGCGATTCAAGGAAACCCTTTGCATCGCTGGTCCAGCGCGGAAGATTTTATCGCTGCGCTGTTACCATTCTCCAACCGAGACCCACGTAGCGGCGCTCAGCAACGGGGCAGCCACTTCAACACAAGTGCCGCCACATCCTTTCGAGCGGTCTCGCGAACACCAGTCGTCGGTGAGTATGACCCCACCGAGCCCACGGCGGAGGTCGGTCTGAGACTTTCTGCGGCTGTCCCGCGGACCCTGCCACCCGAAGACGGAGAAGAGCCCCCGCCGTCAGTGATGGAAGCTTCCCAGCCGCGTATCATCACGGCGGACATGCCGGTGGCGCAGGGACGTGCAGTGGTGGCCTCTGCGACCATAGGCGGGACTGACCAGGCCCCTTTGTTCGCAGTAGCAAACGGCACCAGCGCTCAATGGGTTACGGCACCGCGGCCTACTCAACCCAAGCTGCGCAGCAGCCGTGGGTTGTGGTGGAGCTTAGGATTATTAGTGCTCATGGGCGCCGCAGGTGCTGGTGGGTGGCTGTACTACGCAGAAGTTTCGGCGAACCAAGACACGCCACCACTGCCCAGTTTGCGTACGCACGATTCACTTGCATCACCGGAATTCGAGGTTCCAGAGGTTCCCGAGGCGGCGCGTCGACCCGTGCCCGGTTCGCCGGCAGTTCGTGGGACGCCAAGGCAGAACCTGCCAAAAGCGCCTCCAATTGACGAACCCGGTCCCGTGTTTACCATGCCCACACAGCTGCCGACGATCCCTCTGCCGACCGGTTTCCCTACCGCGCTGCCGACCGGTTTTCCGTTCCCGGTGCCTCCTTCTCCCCCGCCTGCTCAGCCTAGTCCATGACTCGCGACTCCCCGGTGGGGCGAATCGGCACAACCTCCTGCGCTAGGGGTTTAGGTTCCGATCTACTCTTTACTGGGTTCGTGTTTCGTGGTGGTCTCACGGGAAGGGTGGGTAGCGATGACACTCGTTCGCAACATTGTCGCGACGCGGGGGTCATTGTCATCGATTAGAAGAATGCGCTGGGAGTGCGGTGTTGCTCTAAACGGTGCCGTTTTGGCCGGAGAGACTGAATGTCGAAGATCAATGAAACCGCGACGCAGTTCGTAGAGTCGATGCCCGCCGCCTACCGTGCGAGCTATTCAGAACGCGAGATTTCTGCGCACGCCGACATCGCGACGCGCCGCTCGGGCGAACTAGAGCTCGATGTCTTCGGCCATCGCGATGACATGACCGGAATCTGCATTGTCGCGGATGACCGCAAGGGCTTGCTCGCCCTAATTTCTGAGGCGTTCTTCGTCTGTTCGATGGACGTCGTCGAAGCAGAGGGGTTCACACGCTCGCTCCCCGAGTATCCGGCGCGCTTCGAGGCCGTAGATCTCTTCTGGCTGCGCAGGCCGAGTGACAACCCAATCAACGAGGAGGACCTCCGCCAACTCCATAGGGTGCTAGCAAGCCTGCTCGACGGCACTTGGGTAGGGGTTCCTGCGGCCGTTCGGGACTCCGCTCGCCCCCAGCCAGCCCCTCCTTCTGGCGGTGAGAATCGGCCATTGTCCCGTGTCCGTTTTATCGAGGACGCCCACGGAGCACTGTACACCTTGGAAGTAGAGACGGACGACCGATCCGGCTTGCTGCTTAGCTTGTCGCGTGCGCTCACTGCCCAGGATGTGCAAATCGTGCGTTCAGAGGTCAAGACAGTGCAGCGACGCGTGGTGGATCGTTTCACCATTACGGAGCTCGACGGTAGCCCAGTCTCCGATGAGCGCCGACTCGCCATTCAGGTGGCTGTCCTGAGCGCCGCCGAGCCTGCTAGGCGACTCAGCACACCGACACCCCCTCCCACTAAGAATATCTTCCCGTGAAGCACCTCAGGGGAGTCGCTCCACCTTAGGCCCGACTCCGGGGGAATTCGCACAAATCCCGAGTGACCCACACGCTCGTGGAAGGTGCGTCGCAGCCGACGCTGCCCCGGTGAGCTTGACTCGCGTCCGATCGGACCTACGCTCAGTTCCATGACACACCTGGACCTGGTACTCCTCCTCGGGAACGGCGCCTCAGTTGCGGGTGCTCTGTGGTTCTTCCTCAGCCGCGCGGCGCGTGAGAGCCAGTTGCAGAAGCAATACGTTCCGGTGCGTATTGTCGAGCGTCGTTTCCGCTAGGCCCTCTGACTTGGGTGGGGACGCCTCGAACTGGCGGTCGCACACGAAGTCGCCTCGTCTTAGCAGCCGGTGGCCTACGCGCCTGCGTAGGTCACCGTACCTGGGAGCTGCGCCAACCTCTAGGAGGTGCGTTTCGGGCGACGTGAACAGTCCAGGATCACCTTGCGGAGGCGGATCGCGTCTGGGGTGATTTCGAGGATTTCGTCGCGGTCGATGTATTCCATCGC
>JBDKJZ010000190.1:0-9416 GCA_039796375.1 Pseudomonadota bacterium | reverse complement strand
GTGCTTCGGGTGCCAGAAGACCTGAAAGCCGATGTCCTCGCCCACCTCGATGTCTGGCCAGTACTTCTTGGCGATCGCAGCTTGGATCTCCGCGTCCGGCTTCTCCACCACCTCAACCACCGTCATGTACTGGAAGAGGTCAATGAATCCAGTATCGCCGTTGAAGCGCGCCTCAAGCTCACGCGTTGGCCCAAAAGCAGCCTGCGCGGCCTTGAGAATTGCTGCCTCCATCGTTTCGATGAGGATCTGTTTATCAATGCCTTTTTCCTGGGCGACCTGTTCTACGATCTGCCCTAGGCTGCCTTCAAAACCATCCATTGTTGTCACCTTCTCTTGAGACTGCTGCCTATTAAGACGGCTGCGTTGAGTCCGAGTCAGCCGCGCGCTGGGCCACCGAAGTGGCTTTCGCGGGGTGCGCTTTCTCTGGACGAGCCTGTGCCGGACTAGCCGACGAACCTAGATCTGAAACCCCTAAGGCGACGTGTTCCTCGGTCGAGGGACTCGCCTTCGCTGAAACTTTCTTGGCCGACTTTGCGCCGGACTTGCTCCCGGGCTTCTTGGCGGGCCCCATGAGCAGCACGAGCTGACCAGCTTCGATCTGCGTGAACGGCACGACGACCGCGCCCTGGTCGGTCTCAAGCACGACCGCTGGTGCGTCGGTCACCTCAACGACGGTACCGCGCAGCGTCTTTTGGCCCTGAACGAGCCCGCTGCAACGCACCTTCGCGGTTTGCCCCACGAATCGCCTGTAGTCTTCGACGCGGTAAAGCTGGCGCTCCAGCCCTGGCGAGCCGACTTCGAGCCGATAAGCCGCGCTGATCAGCTCCGCGACGTCGAGCGCCGTCGAGAGATCCCGCGACAACTCGCCGCAGTCGTCCAGCGTGATCCCGGCGCCCAGCGATTCGCTCCCGGGCCGTTCGACCGTGAGATAGAGCACCCAGCCCCGGTTGTCGGTTCGCCAAATCGCCTCGACCCCGTCCAGCTGATGGGCGCACAAGACCGGCTCGATCACTTGCATCAAGCGATCGCGATCGAGGCCTCTCAGTTTTTCGTAGGCAAAACCCATGCTTATAGATTCAGGGACGCTTCTGGAAACAGCAAAAATGTGTCTAGTATCGAGAGCAAAAAAAAATCGGACCCTGAGTGAACCGGGATCCGATGAGGACTTACCCAAGCTTTTCCGGCGCGCAGGGTATCCCACTGCGTTGTTTCACGCAACCACTCCGTGAGGGCCGATTCCAGCGCGCGCCGAAGCGGGACACCGCGGGCCGGACGATCCCATCAGCCTGGGACCGGGTCCGAGCACGACCTGAGCCTCACGCCGAATCGGCTGGATCACCGGGGGCCCGGGTTGATACACGCGAGTTCATGGAATTTCGCCCGCTAGACGCCTCCGGCAGTCAGGCTGCAAATAGCGCGTACTACGACGCTTTTTCCAAGGGGTATGAGCAGGCTCGAGGAAAGAACGCGCCCCGCGGTTACCACGAGTTGCTGGACACGTTAGAGGCGGAGCTGGTGGCCAGGTACGGCGCCGGCAAAGACGTACTTGAGGTCGGTTGCGGCACCGGTCTGGTACTTGAGCGGCTATCGCGCTTCGCGGCCTCCGCGACGGGCATAGACGTTTCGCCGGGAATGTTGGAAGTCGCCCGCAGCCGCGGACTCACGGTGGAGCTCGGCTCGGCGACTGAGCTGCCGTTCGCTGACGAGCGCTTCGACGTGGCTTGCTCTTTCAAGGTACTGGCCCATGTCCCGGACTTGACGTTGGCCCTCAGGGAAATGGCCCGGGTTACCCGCCCCGGTGGCTTCATCCTCGCTGAGCTCTACAATCCCAACAGCTTTCGCGGCGCGCTCAAGCGTTTCGGACCGAAACTCGCGATCGCCCGCGGCGTCAACGAGGGCGACGTGTTCACCCGGTACCACTCCCCCGCACAAGGGCGAGCGCTCACCCCAGAGGGTTGCCGTTTTGTCACCGCTCGAGGGATCCGCATCGTCACCCCAGTGGGTGCGCTGATGTTGGTCCCCGGATTGAGAGACGCGTTGTGGAGCGCTGAGCACGCGCTGTGCGACAGCTGGATGAGTCGCTTTGGTGGGTTTTGGGTCGCGGTGTTCCAGAAACTGGGCTAGCGGCAGCTGGCGCAACTCAGAACGAGCCCTGCACCCCGATGAGCCCGTGCCCCGCCCCGACATTGATAATCGGCCGAGGGAGTGATGATGCCTTCTGCGTGCCCGATCGCGGCATGCGTTTCGCCGGGGCCCCGGCTGGGCCCGGGCGGGGTGCGTCGCTACGCTCCCGCTCCCCGATTCGCACCTCGTCAACGAAATTGAGGTGCGCCTCAGCGACCCCGGCTGCGGCGATCAACAGAAAGCTGCCAATAGCCCAAAGGGGCACGCTGCGCGCGGTATTGAGGCTGGAGTTGATCAACTCCACCCGCTCCGAGACGCCCTTTCCGCCATCCGCCTGGGAGTGCAGGCTAAGCTCGCGAGAAACAGCGATGATCGCGGTCATCACTAGCGCACCCTCGGTCACGAGAAAAAGGCTACCCAGGCCTGGCTTGCCGTTTTGAAACTGTCCAACGC
The DNA here is from genome assembly GCA_039796375.1 of Pseudomonadota bacterium. Classification (GTDB taxonomy): domain Bacteria; phylum Myxococcota_A; class Polyangia; order Polyangiales; family Polyangiaceae; genus SZUA-265. The sequence continues at coordinate 6,839 of JBDKJZ010000190.1, read as the reverse complement.
CGAAAGGGACCGAGGCCATCCAGCGGCGGTTTCGCAGAACCAATGTTTCCTGCTGGGCGAGGTGCTCAAGGCGCGCGACCCTGGCCTGTTCTAGCGCGGCGAGTCGCTCTTTTTCTTGGGTGGCTTCCCGCGCCTGTTGAAGCTGCGCCTCTTGGGCGATGCGGATCTCTTCGAGAAAGCTGCCCTTGACGTTGAAGAACAGGTCGCGCACCTGGGAAGGGAACAGCACCAGATCCGGAGAAGCCATCAGGGGATTGGCAGAGAGAGCAGCGCGGAGCTGAGCGTCTGCTTCCTCGGTCCTACCCGCCGCGAGCAAGCAGGAAGCGTGGTAGACCCTTCCCTGTTCTAAACTCTCCGCTGCGGCGGACCGCTCGGTCCCCGCGGCCGGCAGAGGCAGCAGCCCTTCCCGAGCAAACAGCTTCGCATACGCCTCCGAACACCTATCGTAGTCGCCTCCTTGGTAGAGCGATCGTGCTCGCTCAAGTTCGGCTGCAACGTCGGGTGGAATCGCGAGCTCTGAATGCACTCGAGTCGCCGACGCCGACGCCGCAGGTCCGGAGGCTCCACTCGGAGCGGTTCCCGGGGCCTGGCCCCAAGCGTCCGGAACGGACACGCCAAGGGTGAGGATCAGTGCCACCGCTACAGCCGCGGCGGGGGGAAAAGTCGAGGTGGATCTTGCCGGTCGCATTCAAGTGGACCGCGAGGGGGACGGCCGCGAGAGACTCAGGGCCAGGGCAGCGCGGTGGTGTTTCCTGCGCGCAGGATAACAACTTTCGAGCGTGTCGCGGAACCTTCCTCGGAATTGGCGATGGTACAGCTTCCGGTGACCTCCAGCTGGGTCATCGCGACCGAACGCTCACCGGGCAACGGAAGCTCCCCTGGGAACAGGGTCGGGCAAGAGAGGCGGAAGCCGCGACTGCTCGAACTCCTGACGTGGAGGCCTGCCGCCTTGAAGCCGATGCGCCCGACGACCAGCTGCGCGCCGTCCCCGGCTTGGACCTCCACCCGCTGCTGAGCCGCATCGCAACAATCGTCGTTCGGCGGGATGAACTCAAATAAGTGAGGGCCGAGCGTGAGCTGGTGGGTGACCCCAAACCACGGTCTCTCCACTCCGTCGATTCGAACGCTGCCCCCGGTCGCGCCCGTGACGCGGACGGAAACCTCCCGCGTCTGGTCCGATATCTCGACCGTCTGGGGGTTGCTTCGAACCCGGCGTTTACGCTTTTCCTGCAGCGTCTCCGGGCCGCCAAGGAGCTCCGCCGACGGCGCGGGCGGAGGCACCGGAACCTGCGCTGACGACCCTGCACTTCGAGTAGGCTCAGGCGGCCTGAGCGCTGAACCCGCCGCCGGTTGAGGCCAATAATGTACGGCTGCGGCGACCAACGCAGCTCCGACACCCACAACCCCCGCAAGCGCTAGGACACGAGACAACCGCCGCCGGCGGCGCAGTCCGGAAACGTGCCGGAGCAGCGCCGCATCGCCGGGCTTGAGCGCCAACGCCCGCCCCAGCTGGTCGCTCGCTCGGGGGACGTCTTTCTGCAGACGGGCCTCCGCGCCATCCTTTACCAGGGACTCAACGATTCGCGCTTGATAGGTCGCCCGATACACTTCAGGCGACCTGAGAAACTCGGCAATGTCCCGACGACAGCGGGTGAACCCGAGCGCAGTGAGCTCCGCTCTGACCGCCCGAGCGAACTCCGTCACCGACTGGAAACGGTCTTCGGGCTCGCGCTGCAAGGCCCGCACGACGATTCGACTCCAGCGCTCTCCCACCTCTGGCTGGAGCCGGCACGGCGCGGTGAAGTTGCCGTCCAGCACGTTGCGCAGCACCTGAGCCGGGTTGTTGCCAGAAAATGGTAGCGCGCCGATCAAGCACTCGAAGAACAACACGCCGAGCGAGAAGACGTCCGCTCGGCAATCGACGGGTTTGCCTTCGATCTGCTCGGGAGCCATGTGCGCTGGAGATCCGAGGACCTGGCCCGTCGAAGTGACGCCCTGCGCATCAAGCAACTTGGCTATCCCGAAGTCTGCGAGCTTGACGCGCGCCCGATCGAGCTCTTCGACGTCCCCTGCGGAGGGTTCTTCCGCGGCGGGCAGGCTCGCGTCGTCCAGCAGGACGTTCTCTGGTTTCACGTCCCGATGAATCACGCCCTCGCGATGAGCGTGCTCCAGCGCCGAAGCGATTTCCGAGACAATTTCAGCCGCGACTTCGGACGGCAGAGCGCCGTTGCGCTTCAACAGCTCGCGCAGCGTAATCCCTCGAACCAGCTCGACGACCAGGTACCTCTCAGGTTCATCGGGCTCGGAGACGTCGTGTACCTCCACGATGTTCGGGTGCTTCAGCTTCGCGACGGTCCGCGCCTCGCTTTCGAACCGTGCTTCCAGTTCGGGGCTCTCACGCAGATGCCGGTGGAGCACCTTCACGGCCACTTCACGGCCGAGGCGCCGGTCCTTCGCGCGGTAGACGGTCGCCATACCGCCGTGCCCAATCGTCTCTAGAAGATCGTACTTCGAGAGCTCAGTCGATATGGAGAGGACCGGGAGCAATGCGCCTGCCTTTAGGGGCAACCCCGCCCCAAGCCCCAGTTGTAGCCCTAAACCCGGAGCAAGCAACGTTCGCTCATGCCGACCGGCCAGCAAACTTTTCACCAATTCCAGCCCTTTCCAGCCGGGGAACTGCAATTCCGGTGGAGCGGTGATAAAGGAACCAAGCCATGCCTTCGACCACTCGAACTGGATTTTATCGCGACCCTGCCGGCAACGCTTACCTCGGAGGCTTTCGGCTCGATCGTGCGCTCAAGATGCCGGAGCTGAAGACCCCCTGTTATCTCTATGATCTCGACGGTATAGAGGATGGAGTTCGGGCATTAGTTGAGATCATTGGGAGCCCGAATACCGTCGCTTACGCGATGAAAGCGAACTCGGCGGGCAGCGTGCTCCGGCGGGTGGCCAGCGCCGGGGCTGGCGCGGACGTGGTGTCTGGGGCCGAGCTGGAGCTGGCCCTTAGCTGCGGCGTCCCGAGCGGCAAGATCGTGATGAGTGGCGTCGCGAAGTCCGACGCGGAGCTGGACTTCGCTATCACCCAGGGGATCCTTGCGCTTCAGGTGGAAAGCGTCGAGGAGCTCAGCCGCATCGCCGCGCGGGCTCAGGCGGTGGGGCGGCCCGCTCGGGTGAGTCCCCGCCTTAACCCGTCCGTGGAGATTGACTCTCACGCCCATATCGCCACGGGCCACGATGAAGCCAAATTTGGGATCTTGCTGAATGATCTCGACCGCGCCTGGACGCTGATCGACGGCTCCGAGTGGCTCTCCGCCGTCGGGATTTCGAGCCACATCGGCTCCATGCTGCGCCAAACCGACGCCTATTTGACGGCGGCGCGACTGCTCTGCCAGGTCGCGCTTGCGCGGCGGGCTGCAGGCAAACCCTTCTCCTACGTCAACTTCGGCGGCGGCTTTGGGGTGGACTACGGTGGCGGCGCCGTCACTCCCCCCACTGAGTTCGCGCGCGCGGCGCTGAGCCTGCGGGACGAGATGGGGCTCCAAGAGACCCCACTGTGCATCGAGCCAGGGCGCAGCATCGTAGCGCCCTATGGGGTGCTGCTAGCCAAAGTCACCCAACAAAAAGTAACGTCAACGGGGCGCTGGTTGATGCTGGATGCGGGCATGAACGACCTGATCCGTCCCGCGTTGTACCAGGCCAAACACCGCATTGAGCCTTTGAGCCAGGACCCGAGTGGTCTTCCTTGGCGAGTCGTTGGGCCCGTCTGCGAGAGCAGCGACGACTTCGGATGGCACACCGTCAGCGACTCGCCGCCCGAGTACGTGGTGCTCCGCGAGGCTGGAGCGTACGGCTACGTCATGGCCTCCGAATACAACGGCCGGCCCCTACCGGCGGAGGTGTTCATCTCCAACTCCGAGATCGCCAAGGTCAGCGCCCCGCGGAGCGCACAGCGCTGGATTGCCGAGCGGCTCGATGCTTAATCCCCAGGCGCGGCTCGGGCGGGGTCAGTCGTGATCCTGCGCGATCCCGTGCACGGGCTCGTCTCGTTCGAGGCCAACGAATACAGCCTGATCCCAAAGCTGCTGGAGACCCGGGAGATGCAGCGCTTGCGCCGTATTCGCCAGCTGGGGCTGACGTCCTTCGCGTATCCGGGGGCGGACCACACGCGTTTCTCGCACGCGATTGGCGCAGCCCACGTCATGACTCGCTTTGTGCGCCGGCTCCAAGACATCCAAGGGGACCTCCCCTTCTGGCAGCGTCTCACCACCGAGCGCGCTCGAGACGCCGTGAGCGCCGCGCTACTCCACGACGTGGGCCACGGCCCGTTTTCGCACTTGTTCGAAGAGGCGCTGCCTAAAGCGCCACGGCACGAGGTCTGGACCGAGCGGATCCTGACGGACCCCGAGAGTCAGGTGCACCAGGTGCTCTCGCTGGCGGATCCGTCCCTACCCACGCGGGTGTCGGAGCTGATCCGCGGGGAGCACTCCATATCGTACTTGCAGCACACAGTTAGCGGCACCTTCGACGTCGACCGCTGCGACTATTTGCTCCGGGACGCGCACTTCACTGGGGTCAGCTACGGCTATTTTGATCTCGACTGGTTGCTGCGAAGCCTGCGCTTCGGTGAAGCCGAATCCCCGGACCAGGCGCCCCCCTTGGCCATCGACGGAGATCGCGGCTTGCCCGCGATTGAAGCGTTCGTCATGGCGCGCTTGTTCATGTTCCAGCAGGTGTACTTCCACAAGGCCACGCGCGCCGCGGACTTCATGCTGGCTCGGATCATCGAACGGCTGCGAGTGCTCCTGCTAGATGGGACGCGTTTGCCCGATGTACCGCCCGCCCTGACTGAGCTAGTCCTTCACGACGACACGAGCGTGCGCTTTTACCTCGAGGTCGACGACACCTCCCTCTGGCACGGGATCCGCAGCTGGCAATCGGTCAAGGACCCGGTGCTGAGTGATCTGTGCCGCCGCTTGTACGAGCGACGCTTGTTTAAGACTTTCGAGCTGTTCGGCCCTGAGAGCACGGAGGCCGCCTATCAGAGTGTGCTTCAGACCGCACGCGACATCGCCGAACAAGCCGGGCTCGATCCGGCTATTTACGTCGGTTTGGACAAGGTCGTGCTGAGCCCCTACGACGACACCAAACAGTCGCTCAAGGTGCTCTTTCCGAAGAACCCCCCGCAGGCCCCACATCAAGTGTCGTTCTTGCTTGGGCGTTTGCGCGGTGAGAAGCTCGAGAAGACTCGCCTCATTTTCCCGGCGGAGCTGCGGCCGAGCCTGCTCTCGGCGGTGAATGCACTTCGACGCTGACTCATGCGCCCGACAAGCTTACCTCATTCAACGCAACGTCTCGCGCTGATCGCGATCGTGGGTGGCGCTCTGTTCAGCGCTCCCCGAGAGGCGCGCGCAGAGCTACCGTCGCAGGTCAGTCCGCTCGAGACGCAAGCGGATGGAGTTTATGGTCGCTTCTCGGGCGATCTGGATCTGGGGCTCGGCGCAGGGCTCAGGCTCTCTAATGCTCCAGCTCAGCTCGCAACGCGACTCAGCTTTCACTACTTCTCGATGGCCGGTGTGAGCCTCTCTTACGCAGACAACCTCGCTTCGAGCCGGGGCAATCGACACTCTTTCGCTGCGGGGATCGATCTTCGTCCTCTATTCCTCCCGCGCTGGAGCCTAGACCTTGAGCGCGGCCCTGCGATCCTGGATCTGACAGTCGACTCCGTCTCTTTGGGCCTGGGTGCCTACTGGGCGGCGCCCGCTAAGGAGGCGTTCGGCTGGGCCCGCGGACTTGAGATCAGTCTCGGAGTCGGAGTCCCGCTCTTCGGGCATGCCGAGGGCTTGTGGCTAGATTTCCGGGGAGCTTGGCTGATTCCGGATGAGGTCACTCGTGATCCCGCCGCGACTTTGACGTTTGCTCTGGCGTGGCACGAGCTACTAAGAACGCCGCTCGCTAAGCGCGCGCCCTGAAGCCGAACCCAAGCCTTACCCCGGCTTGAGCAACGGAGGCTCATCCCGAAGCTGCTGCTCAATCAGCTGCCGCTCGGAGATCAGGTGACGGCGCACCGCTGAGTTGAGCTGCGGGTGCCGTAGGTAGTGAGCGCTATAGGTGAGCGTTGGCTCGAACCCCCGGGCTACTTTGTGCTCCCCACCCGCACCGGGTTCGAACACGCTCAGCCCTCGCCGGATAGCTTCTTCTATCCCTTGATAGTAACAAACATTGAAGTGCAGGTGACGCAGCTCACGCGTCGCCCCCCAGTAGCGCCCGAACAGGCGCTGGGTGCCCAACAAGTTCAACGCTCCGGCGATGTAGTCCCCCGAGCTCTGTTCCTTGGCAAGCACCAGCAGCACTTGCTCCGGCATGCGAGAACAGAGTTCCTGGAAGAACTCGCGATTGAGGTAGCGGCGGCCCCAGTGGTACTTGTCGACGGTCGCGCAGTAGAAGCGGTATGCATGATCCATGTGGTCGGGTCGCAGATCCGAGCCCGTCAAGACTTCCAGCTGAACTCCTTGCTCGACCAATGCGCGACGCTCCCGCTTGATTTGGTTGCGACGCTTGGACGAATAGCGGGCTAGGAAGTCGTCAAAGCTTCGATACCCTGCGTTTTGCCAGTGGTACTGAATCCCGACGCGACCAACCATTCCGCTGGCTTCGAGCAGCGCAGCCTGGGATTGCTGTGGAAAAAGCACATGCGCTGAGCTGAGCTCCAACTGATCGACAAATCGTTGCAGCCCCGCGGCCAGACCCTGGCACAAGCGTTCCACCTGGGCCCCCGGGGCGTGCAGCAGGCGAGGGCCCGTCGCGGGTGTGAACGGGCAAGCCACGATGAGCTTGGGGTA
>JBDKJZ010000189.1:0-9443 GCA_039796375.1 Pseudomonadota bacterium | reverse complement strand
TTAGCCATGGTGCAGGCACACCGGAAGATGTGGCGGCGTCTCTTGCGTGGCACGTTCGCCATTTCGCGCGACTGGTAAGCCTGTTGAAAGCCTCGCCTGAGGGCTCCGGAAACCTATTAACCAATACGGCGATGGTGCTCCTCTTCGAGGGCGGTGGGAACGGCGGAGATCCGCACTCTGGCGAACAAATGGTCGCGCTGACCGCAGGCACAGCTGGCGGACTGCAGGCAGGGGTTCATTTGGACGGCGCGCTGGCCCACCCTGTCAGCGTGTTGATCAGCGCCATGCAGGCTACGGGTCACGACGGTGACCAGCTCGGCGAGATTCGCGGGGGGATCCCCGGCCTGTTGGCATAGTCTCTTGGCTGGCTCGTCGCCTAAACGCCGCGGCGCAGGGCTACCGACCCCGCGGAGGCCTCGCTTTCGGGCCATCTCCCGTCGAATCGGCCTTACCGGCCTCCGGCAATCGTGTTAGGCGGCGCGTGTGGACAAGCCTGGTGTTTACGACCTGCTCGTCGTTGGAACCGGCTTTGCGTCGTCCTTCTTCTTGCGCGCCTACCTGGAAAAAGTCGGGCCTGAGGCCCGTGTGTTGGTGCTGGAACGGGGCCGCCATGACACCCACGCCTGGCAAATCCAGAACCGAGTCAATACGAGTCTCTGGTCTCTAGAAACTTACCTCGACCGCGGCTCGCACAAGAAGCCATGGGTTCATACGCTCGGTTTCGGGGGGGGCTCCAACTGTTGGTGGGCCGTGACCCCACGCTTCCTGCCCAGTGACTTCCGAATGGGCTCTACTTACGGCGTCGGTGTGGACTGGCCCCTCAGCTACGACGACCTTGAGCCCCACTACGCCCGAGCCGAGGAGTGGATGAGCATCTCCGGGCCGAGCGATGACTCCCCTTTTCCGAGGTCCGGTCCCTACCCACAACCGCCTCACCGCCTGACGGACCCGGATCGACTAATGAAGGCCGCGTTCCCGGACCAGTTCTTTGTCTCTCCGACAGCGCGCGCGCGCATCAGCACACCAACGCGCCCGGCCTGCTGCGCCACGGGCAACTGCCACCTGTGTCCAGTCAACGCGAAGTTCACGGTCCAGAACAGTCTGCAGTCCGTGTATGACGATCCGCGCGTGACCTTGCGGCTTGAAGCCTCTGTGCAGGCCGTAGAGGTCGCCGCGGGCTTGGCCACGGGAGTCAGCTACAAGATCGGAGAACATGAACACTTAGCCCATGCCGAACTGATTGCGCTCGGCGCCAACGCTCTATTCAATCCGCATATCCTGCTGCGCTCCGGGTTCGATGACCCCGGGCTTGGACAGTTTCTCGACGAGCAGGTGGCTCTCGGTGTGACCGTCGAGTTGGACGGCGTGGAGAACTTCCAGGGCAGCACCAGCATCACCGGGCACGGCTACATGCTGTATGACGGGGAGCATCGGCGAGAGAACTCGGGGTGCTTGATGGAGAGCTGGAACGTCCCCACCCTGCGCATTGAACGCAAACGCTGGCGGCAGATCCTGCGACTAAAGTTCATCTTCGAAAACCTGGCCGAGGCTACAAATCAAGTGCGGTACGATCCGACGGAGCCGGACAAACCTGTCGTCGTCTACGCGGGAGATTCGGAGTACGCGAAGCGCGGCATGCGAATGCTCGAAGCTCGCTTGCCGGAAATCCTGAAGTCGCTGCCCGTTGAGCGCTACCGGTTCGACGATGGCACGAACGGCACGGAAGCTCACATGCTGGGGACCACGATCATGGGGAATGACCCCAACACGAGCGTGGTCGATCGCTATTTGGTGCATCACAAGGTCAGGAATCTGCTCGTGCTCGGGGGTGGAGCCTTCCCAACCATGAGCCCATCCAACCCAACTCTGACGCTCTCGGCGCTGTCGCTCTGGGCGGCCGAGCACCTGATGGCCTAAAGGGGCTTGACCGTGACTGACAAGAGACGTCGAAGGTTCATTGCTCGAATGGGAGCGGCCCTTGCAGCCGTGTTAGTCGGCTGGCGTTTCACAGAGTCAACCGCAAGCCAGACCAATGTCGTCGCTGACTTGGTCAAGAAGAAGCTGTCCTATCTGGAGCTAGAGCCCGAGGGGTTGCGCCAGTTTGCTTCAGACTATGCGATCGCCATGTCGTTTCGTTACGAGCTGAAACAGCGCCTGGCCCATCCGGTCTACGCTCTTACCCCGCTGCTCGACTTCATGTGGTCGATGGAGGAGCCCGCCACGCGTGCGGCTCTCACCTACCTCATGTCGAGCGATTTTTTCTTCAACGGCGCGGACGAGGCCCGTCTCGTCTACTACGTCGGGTTGTACGATCCTAGCCTGGTAACGTGCAGCAACCCGTTCGCAAAGTTTGACTTGTAATCACCCGGCGCGACCGGAGCGCTTCACCTCATGATCGTCGAGGTGTTCACGCGAGTAGGTCAGCGAGGGGACCCCCTTGACAGTAGTCAGGGTTACCAAATACGTCGATGGGGTAACCCATGGCGTGCGCCAAGGAGAGGAGCATGCGGTTGGCCGTCTCGCCGCCGTGGGCATCGCCGTTTCCGCTGACGTCGTAGTTTCCGTAGCGCAAGTAGCGACCGGTTGACAACGCCCCCCCAGCGCCACCCGCTAAGACGAACGGAACGCTGTAATTCTTGTGGCGCCCGGCCGCGCCCATGCACGACGTAAGCACCAGCACGCTGTTGTCCAACATGCTGCCATTGCCTTCGGGCATCTCTTTGAAACGCTTGACCAAGGAGGTATACTGCTCGATTAGCCAGGCTCGGCCACGCGAGTACATTTCATAGCGCTCTGAACCCGGATCACCGTGCGAGGTTTCGTGGAAATGAGTGGTCGCACCCACCCAGTCCATAGTGGGGCCCCTGCGCTCTAGGCCGTAGTAGAGGCTGACCACCCGGGTCAGGTCGCAAGCCATGGCCGTGGTGATCAGGTCCATTTGCAGGGAGCTGGTCTGAAGCATCGTGGCCGTAGAGTGCTCGGGATACGCGTCTGGCTGCGGAGGGACGGTACAATCGTAGACAGCCCGCTCAAGCTGCTGCTGGAGTTCGACGATCGACTGGCTGTGCGCCTCCAGCTTCATTTGGTCGTCCCTGGGCAGAAACCTTTTGAAGTTATTCAGCTGGGTCGCGACGTTGTCGAGGACACCTTTGTTGGCTTCTTTGGCCGTGTTCCGCTGGGTTGGGTCGGCCTTGAAGTCTTGAAAGAGCGAGCTCCAAACCACCGCAGGATCCGCCTCGGGGACGATCGGTTGGCTCTTACCGGCGTACGAGATCACGTCGTCCGCCCCCGCTTCATCGCGGGTCCCAGCACCAAGCACGAGCGAACGCACCGCAGTGGAGATGTCGGGCTGCTGTGCGACCCACTGATCGATCGAGGGTCCACCGGCGCCGCCGCTCGGCCCGATACCGGTGAGCAGCGCTAGGTTCCCCTTGTGGCCCGAAGCCCCGCCGTCTTCGGCGGCCAGGTTGTCGACACCATCGACGATCAACAGATCGCTGCGGTACGGCTCAAGCGACTTGTAGGCCTCACTGAACGTGAAGTCGGCTCCGGTGCCTTCGCATCGCGTCTGATCGTCCGTGCGCCAGTTGGGGATGTTCACGATCACGAGCCGCTTGGGGAGCGCGCCCGCTTGGGCTTCGAGGTCGCGGTTAAACAGCGGCACGAACGGGAGCAGCGATGCGCCGCCGACGCTCGCCAGTAGGGACCTACGTGATAATTTGCTCACTCTTAGCATGTGCACTGGTGATCTCCTAGTTGGCTGCCGCGGGCAGCACCCGGACGGAAAGGACAGAGTGAGAGGCCAAAGCAAGCAGCATCGTGCGAACTCCGCCCTGGTCGGCGGCACCCTCAATCCGCTCAAATTCTTGGAACAAACAGGTTTCCGTATCCTCTACGGAGCCGCCGGTTTGTCCTGGAGTCACGCCAGGTGGTAGCGGTAGCGCGGGACCCATTGGGTTAACCATGCCCGGCGGCCCTCCGCTAGTACCAGCCGCCTGCGTCAAGTCGCCGGAGCAGCCGCCAAGCGCTGAGCCCAGCGAGACCACCATCGATAGAAGCGGGATACTTCGAGACCCTGTTGATTTTAGCATTCGGCTTCCCGAGCTCTCCCGGGCAAGGGAAGGGGTGTATCGCAGCCGCGGCAACCGTCAGGTTTGGCGACTATCGTTGGAGTCGCGCGCCCACGCTGACGCCATTCGGAAACTTGTTCGAGCCGGTGGCGCCTGCGACGACACCGCTTTCTTGGCCCCAGACTAGAATTCTTGCCTGCGGAAGGCCGCTGGTCGGGAACCTGAACGCGCTCCGACGCCAGCAAATGTGACCGACATCAAACCATGCCCGAGCTGAGTCGGCATCACCGCGGCTCCGCCGGGCGAGTCCAGATCCAGCGGCAAATTGAAGGCGAGCCGCCCGCGCCATCACCCGAGTCGAACAAGGTGCACTCCCCTTAGTGGTCCAATCGACTCTGTCTTGGTGCAGTATCGCCACGTTCACGCTTTTCGCCCCGTGCGGTTCCGGTTGCCACCAGCGGCCTGCGCTGCTCTCGGCTTGTTGCTCGTCCCAATCGGGCCGGGCTGCGCCTCCGAACCAAATCCAGGGGGGACCCCTAGCGGGAGCGCGTCGGGGCCACCATCGCCGCCGGCCCCTACTGAACCCAGCGGCGGGGCGAGCGTCGGAACCGCTCCAGCCGGACCCCCGGCGCCGGCGCACGGAGAACAAGCGCAGGGAGGCACGACAGCGTCCCCTCCGATCGCTCCGACGGCAACCTCGGAGCCCGCTGTGGGCACGGGCGGTGCCGCCCCCGTCGTAATGCCCCACGCCGTGAGCTTCGAGAGCCGCATGCTGCGCAATGAATACTACGCAGAAGGCTGCGCATGGGCGGACTTCAACAAGGATGGACACCAGGACCTGCTCTTGGGGCCGCTCTGGTACGTGGGGCCCGACCTGCTCGTGTCGCACGAAGTGGAGGAGGCTAAAGTCTACGGGTACTCCGACCGGACCCGCCGACACTTCATGAGCTTCGCGCACGATTTCGACGGAGATGGTTGGATGGATGTCATGAGCGTTGGCTACATCGGGACGGACGCACGCTGGTATCGTAACCCTGGCGATCCGACGAAGTTGCTTGAGCACTGGGAGCAGCACACCCTGTTCCAGGGCGTCGGAGGTGAAGCTCCACTGTTCGCTGAGCTGGTGGCGGGTGGCGGACCCGAGCTCGTGTTCGAGGCAGGAGGCAAACTCGGCTATGCTGTCCCCGCGGCTGATGTCACCCAGCCATGGCAGTTCCAAGCGATTGGTCAGCAAGGGTTCACGCATGGCTTGGGCGTGGGGGACATCGATGGCGACGGCCTCAATGACGTCGTGCTCAAGAGCGGCTGGTACAAGCAGGGTACCGGGACGCCGCCCACCTGGCAGTCCATGCCGGCAGACTTCAGCCTTGGGCACGACGGAGGCGGTCACATGCGGATCTTCGACGTCGACGGAGACCAGGATGCGGATGTGGTCACGAGTATGGACGCGCACGCCTACGGGCTCTACTGGTTCGAGCAAGTACGGCAGGGTGACGTCATTTCGTTCACTCCACATGAAATACTGCCAACCCAGAACAGCGACGGCAACTTTAGTCAGCTCCACGCCCTTGACGTCGCCGACTTCAACGGAGATGGTCTGCTCGACCTCGTCACGGGAAAACGTTGGTGGGCCCACGAAGAGCGGGACCCGGGGGCACTCGATCCGGCGGTCGTCTACTGGTTCGAGTTGCAGCGTACGCCAGGTCAGTTGCCCTCTTTCAAGCCGCACCTCGTGCACTCGGATAGCGGAATCGGTTTGCAGGTGTGCGCTTCCGATCTGAACGGCGATGGACGACCCGACATCGCTGCGGCGAACAAGAAGGGGCTATCGCTGCATTTGCAGAAGCCCTGACCGCAGACTCCTCTGCTTCAACCGCCGGGTGTGCGGTTGTCTCCGTTCTGACGCTCGCGCTGCAGGTCGGCGATCTCTGGCGCCTTCTCGGATGGGACCAACCCACCGGTACTGCGCACGACCACGAGCTTCATCCCGAGCGGCTCCGCCGTGTTCGCCGCCCTGTCTCTAAGGACAGCCTCTGGCTCGGGCTTGCCATGGCACTCGCTTGCCTGGGCATCTGGCTCGCCCTCGGCACGGGCGACTGATTGACGCGAGCGGCTTTCTATACGTAGCCAATGGATAGACCTGCCGTGGACCAACACGCTGCCCCCTACCTGCCTAAGCCGTCATCAGCTTTGGCTTCATCGGTATCCCCTTCTTTGCGTTGTTCGTGGAGTCGCATGCAAGCCCAACAATAAGCTAGACTGAGCCGTCGCGGGAGCCACCTCCATTGGCCGGGACCGGGCGCATGATTCGCGGACGCCAGCCTCGGTTTCAGTGACTCTAGTTCGAACGGCTACCTCAAAGCGCGCGTGCGGCTCGGACGTACTGGATCGGAGCCTCTGAAACGAGGAAACCGCGCCCCGGGTGATTCTCCCCGGACGCGGCTTCGGTTTTGGGCGCCCCAGATAGGCGCTACTCATCAGGGTCGTGGCAGGTAGCGGTACGGGCGCACCATCAACAAGAACGCTGCGGCCATGATGGCGGGCAGCACCGCTGCGACGCGTAACGTGGGGCGACCGAGCCCAACCTAGGCATTGGCGGGAGCCGGTGACTTCTTGTCTTCCGGAGCTGAGCCATCAACATCAGACAACTTGAGCACCCTATAGCCACCTCGTGCTTTGAAATACAACAACATCGCAAGATAGATACCCGCCATGGCAAGTGGGATATAGGAATCTACAGCTAGGGTCTTTCGGTCACCAGCTTGATCCGCCGAAACCATCGTCTGTTGTTCAGGGGTCTTCTCCTTGGCTGCCTTTGCATCTCCAAGCTTAGTGCCATCAATAGCGTAGACTTCATCAAAGAAAAGGAACTTGGAAGGCTTCTCAGACTTAACTGAAGAGTAGATCGCGGAATCTGCCTGGTTAAGGGCTTCTGAAGAGAACCGATCCTTGGAATATCCCAAACCTGGGCCACCAATCAAACCAGCCGAAAGCATGCCGATACCACCCATGATGGAAATCGCAATGGCACCACTTCGAGGAAACCGATCCGAAGCAACAGCGAGCATGGTGGGCCAGAAAAAAGTCTTGCCGACGGCGTAGATACCCAGAGCGACCATGGCCATAAAGAAGGTTGTCATGCCACTGGCCATACGCAAACCAACCACTGCAAGCACCGAGCTGATCAAGAGCAAACCGATAGGCGAAATCTTGAGGTTCTTTTCGAAGAAGTGAACACAGAAACGGAGGCCAAACATGATGACCGAGGTCCAGATGAACAGATACTTGCCTTGTTCAGAAGTAAACAGATTGCCAGTGATATTCTGGATCCATCCATCGGTGCCCAATTCAACTGCGCCAACCATGGCGTGTGCAACGAAAAGGACGAAAAGCAAGAACGACCCAATTGAGAACTTGGTTAACAGACCGACTGCTAACAACAATCCACCGGAGAGTGAATAAGCCGCCCATTCAGGCATGCCTAGGTTGCCGGCGAAAAAGATGGACAGCAAATAGCAGGCGACTAAGGAACCGATCAAGCCGACGTCCTTGAACATTTCACCGATGCTCGCACCTTTTTCAGAAGCCTCAGACTTAGGAAAGTTCTGACCCAAGAAAAGAATGCCGTAGCCAACGGTGGGCAACAGGTAGAGCGCAAGTTGAATCTTCCAACCGACTTCGAGCTTGTCGTCCAATATCCAGCCCACTGCGGCACCAAAGATCATCCCAAGAGGCCAGCTGGCATGGAGGATGTTCAAATAATGGGCGCGGGCTTTAGGGAAAAGAGTAGCGATCAATGGATTGGCGACGGCCTCTAAAACGCCGTTCGCAAAAGCAAAGATGAACATTCCCCAGGTCAGGTATTGCACCGCATTTTCGGGGGTCGTTGCCATGAAGGTAACGACGGCTGAAAGCATATGCAGAGCAAAGGCAGCGAGGACTAATTTCCCATAGCCAATCTTGTCGGCAATGATGCCGCCTAGAATAATGCCAAAGCAAAATCCAGTGAAGCCCGCGCCACCGATTGCACCAAGCTGAAGTCCGGTAAATCCGAATTCACGGCCCCAGTTATCGAAAATTCCGCCACGCAGCGCGAAGCCCATGCCGGCAGCCAAAATGGCTATGAAGCCGGCAAGAAGCAACCGCCCGGAATTGGGAACAATACCTTCACTTTTAATTGACATCGCTAGTCCTTAGTTTGAAGTTTACCTGAACATGGCTTGTGATCGCCTACGGCGTGATAGACTCTTCGCCGGGTTCCCCGATACGCCCCGTGGACAGCTGACCGCCCCAGGTCACGCGTCGCGGGAGGGAACCAGTACTTAATGAGGCATTAGTTAGCAGTTCTTATCAAATACCGGAAGCGCTAAACAAAAGTCGCGCCTGCATTTCGGTTGGGGCTTTCGATAGGGAGAGATAACTACGATGTGACCCCCCGGAGCGACTTCGGCACTCATGCGGAAGCCTTGAAGTTCGCGGTCCAGCGCCGCCGTATACACTCGTAATCTAACGACTTTTTATTATGGACCGCCTGAGACTTCAGGGCACGAGCATCCCTGCCCCGAGGTGAGTTCCCCAAAATTGGCCGTCCCATTTACTGAAGTCGCGCTAGCGCGGACCGCGGTGCACCCGGGGTCCACGCGGCAGTCACGCCAGTGTGCCTGATGCAGTGTGCCTAGTGCCGGGCTGTTCGAGAAGCGACGCCGAGACCAGCCGCGCGCCTCGACCCGAGTGTCGATCGGTCAACGTTGGGAGGCGCCCGCGCTGAATGCTGATGCGGCGTCTTGGGTGAACACCGAGTCAGGAACAGCCCCATGACAGAGCTTGCGTTCTGGACTACAGTTGCCTACCACGCATTTCTAGTTGCGCGCACCGCGGTTTATTTCGCGTTGACCTCGGCGACCCCAGCACTGCCTGCTCTGGTCAACTGCATGCGCAACGACATGCGCAGTTTAGCCTGGGCCTGAGCTTTCCTGCATTCAGAATTCTCCACGTTACGAAAGCGTGCCCAGGTCCAGGCGACCACGGAAACGGAGGTCTCTACTAGTAGCCCTGCCGCAAGGGACGCAGCTTATCCCAACGAGGTTCGTCACCTGCTGAACGCGCCCTCGGCGCAGGCACTCTACGCCTTGGCCCAGTTAGACCAGGCCAAGGCACGAGCAGGACCGCGGTTACAGGAAGATCCGATAACCTAGACTGACGCTCAGAGCGCCGGCGTTGGTGTTGCGTAACATGAACTGATCGATGCTCGCGGACGACGCTTGCAGTTCAAGTAACGCTGCGCCTGGCCCAAGATGTAGCTCACCGCCCAGCGCCCCGAAAAACCCACCAGCCCCCCCGGTCTCGAAGTTCTTGCCGAACGTCTCGTCACCC
>JBDKJZ010000188.1:0-9481 GCA_039796375.1 Pseudomonadota bacterium | reverse complement strand
GTCGCGGGACGCGCAGGGCGTGGTGACACCGCCGGGAGAGTGTTGATCCAAACTCGCAACCCCGATCATCCGGCGGTGCGCTTCGCTGTCAGCCACAACGTGGAGCAGTTCGCAAAGCTGGAGCTGCACGAGCGTAAAGACGCCAACTATCCGCCCTTCTGCAGGATGGTGATGGTGCGTATCGATTCACTGAACGAGGGGCTGGCGTTGAGCTGCGCCGAGGACCTCGCCGCCTTGGCGCGCCGCGTTTGTGGTTCGCGCGCTGAGGTCATGGGCCCTAGCGCCGCGCCGATTGAGCGCCTGCGGAATCGTTTTCGCTACCGCATAGTCCTGCGCGCCCCCCAGCGCCGGCCACTGTTCGAAGCAGCGAACGCGATGAATTCCGCCAAGATCGATCGGCGCGTGCGGATGCACGTCGACATCGATCCGGTCAGCATGTTGTAGAGGTCTCGCCTCCCGGCTCCGAGCCGTGTAGAGTCCCCACGTCGTGCTGCGCGAAGTGTGGAGTGTTCTTTGGGTGCTGGTGGCCGGCGTGCTGCTTTGGGGCCTGGTGCTCTGCGGCCCGATAGTCTGCGGCACGGCGCAAGCCGCGTCTGGCGAGCTTCGAACCGGCGCCGCTGTTGGGGTAGCTGGGTCGACACGTCTGCAAGCCTCGCCCCTGGCTGGATTGAGCGCGGGACTGGGACTGAGCGAGCAGCTGGAGGTCTCCATCGACGCGCTGGCGGCGCTGCCTGTCTCTGGGGAACACTTCTCCCTCGTACTGGTCCAGCCGACGCTAGCCTACAAGTTCGATGTCTTGCGCTGGGTCCCGCGGGTGACCGTCGGGGCGGGCTACGCGGGGGCTCTTGGCGATACCGATGCGCACGGGCTGTCCCTTGGCGCTGGCTGCGGACTGAACTACCTGTGGGATCGTTCGCTTGAGCTTGGTCTGGGTTACGGCGTCGCCGTCGCGCCCGCCGCCTTGTCGACCGGGCAGGGGGGCGCGTCAGACGTGCTTCGCTCTCCGAGTCACCTATTCCGTTTTACGTTTGACTACCGCTGGGGTTATTAGCTTGAGGTCTTGGCGAGTCGTCGTAGGCTGCGTCTTGTTAGGGGGTGGTCCCGTCGGGTGCAACACCCAGGCCGGTGTCACTACGGGGGCTCAGCAGCCTATCGTCCCCGACGCTTCGCGGCCGCTGGTTACAACGGCCATTGCGAGGAATCAGGGTGACCAGCGAGTTTCGCAGCTGGTGCGTGAGTTTCGCTTCACCGAAGGCGCAGCGCTCTTTGACAGCAGCTATACCGGTGAGAGACGTCAATTGCCAGCCGGACTGAGGTATCAGCGAGCGCGGATCGCTGAGGAGCTGTCGGATTGGTCTACCGTCGTGGAGTGCTTGGACGCTCTCGAGGAGGTGCTACCGCTATTTGGTCCAGAAATTGAAAACTTGAGGACGCGAGCTCAAGCGAAGGTCGGGCCCTTCGTCGAGGCCGCGATGAAGCTCAAACGCTCAGCGAAACACGGCGACCAAATGCTTGCGGTAGAGGCTCTGCGCCAGGCGGACAAGCCGGAGGAAGCGCTGGAGCTGATCGCAAGTCTCTTGCGGGAGGCCTCCAAGAAAAAGACTGAAGTCAGCGAACAAGCTGCGCTGCGTAGGGCCCGCGTGGACGTGCTCTTGGGACAACAGAAGAAGTCGGAGGCCGCCCTCGACCTACGCTGGCTCGCGCTGGAGGCGCCCGACGCCGCTGCCTCAGAGGGGGCGGACGATCTCTACGAAGCGCTGAGTGAACAGTTGCTCACGAAGCTGCAGCGCTACGCGCGGGCCGAAAAATTCACTGAGGCGCGTGACCTGGCTCTCGCGGAGCGCGAGCTGAAGAAGCTAGCGCAAGCGCCGGGGACCTCTCCGAACGGCGCGGACGTGCTGCGCACCCGGGCGTGGGCCTACTACAACTCAAGGGCGGACTACCAGAAGGCGGCGGACCTGTTCCGGCAGGCATCCGAGCTGGATCCGCGCTACCGAACCCAGGACTTGTTTCTCTCTGCCCGGGCGCTCTCCCGTGCCAACCAAGATGAGGCGGCGATCAAACAGTACTTAGCAGTGGCTAAGCGATTTCCGAAGAGCTCCTACGCTGAGCAGGCGCGTTACCTGGCGGCGCGATTGCACTATTTTCTGGGGCACTTCAAACAGGCTGAGGCAGGGTTCGTAGACTATTCTGCCCGCTACACGACGAAGGCACGTCGCGGCCGCTACGAAGACGCGACTCAGTATGAGCGCAGCGTCGCTCGCCTGGCTCAGGGGCGCGGAGCCTCGGCGGTCGCCGACTTGCAGCAGCTGGTGTCCAAAGAAAAGAGCGATCGTGAACGCGCAGCGCTCCGGGAACTGCTTGGGGTGGCCTTGTTTCAAGCGGGCAAACATGACGCCGCCGAGAAAGAGCTTCAGCGGGTTGTTCAAGAGCGGCCGCTCTCGTTTGTCGCTTTGATGGCTGAGGTACGGCTAAAACAAATGCAGCGCCCACCCGCTCGCAGGATCACGCCGCGGGAGCCGGCGAGTGCGCCAAAGAATTTGCTGGTGAACCTGCCACCGAAGGTCGAGCTACTCGCGGAGTGGGGGCTGCACGAAGACGCCGAAGACGAGCTAGCCGCGGAGGCGAGCGAGTTTGCCAAGCGCTTTGAGCCCGAAGGGGGCAGGGCGCTGTGCGAGGCCTATGGGCGCTTAGACACGGCTAAGCAACGCTATCGCCATGCATCTCGCACCGTGAAAGAGAGCGTGCTGCACGAAGAAGTCGCGCCGAGCACGCGCTGGGCCTGGGACTGCATCTATCCGCAGCCGTACGCAGAGTCGGTCGCGCGCTATGAGACCCCGATGGACATCCCGGAGAACCTCGTACACGCCCTGATGCGCCAAGAGAGCGCGTTCCAGGCTAGCGCCGCCTCCCCCGTCGGCGCGACGGGCCTGATGCAGCTGATGCCCGATACCGCGCGTCGCGTTGCGGAGGAGCTAGGACGGCCCTTGGAGCTGGGCGAGCTGCGCAGTCCTCCGACTAATATTCAGCTCGGGACGCACTACCTGGGCAAGCTGCTTGTCCGCTTCAACGGACACGTGCCCTGCGCCGTGGCTGCCTACAATGCGGGCCCGGGGGCAGTCGACCGCTGGCTCGCGGGGGCGCCTGGACTAGACCTCGACTTGTTCGTAGCGCGCATCCCCTACGACGAGACGCGGAACTACGTGCGCAATGTTGTCGGCAACTGGGCCCGCTACAGATACTTGAACGGCGGCTTGTCTGCGATTCCCGAGCTAGCGCTCAAGTTGCCCGAGAAGAGTAAACAGGGGGTCGTGGACTATTGAGGGACAGGGGGGCCGGCTTCGGAAGTCCCGTGATGAACCGTCTCAGAGCGTGTCTTCCGCGTTCAATCGGGCTCGCTTGATACTGTTCGCTCAATGACGTCTGGGTCGGGTTGGACCTTGAAACGCACGACCTGAACATGGCCGATGCCCCGCAACAATGCGTTGGCCAGTCGATGTGCGCCGTCCATGATGGATCCATCCGCGTCGAGTATGATCGGATAGCTCATGTCAGCATCTCGGATTTTTTTTGCGTGGACAACGACCTCACGCAACGTCGGTTCCTGGTGGGTGAACCAGATATTCTCATCGATTCCCGAGAGGCTCTCAACCTCAACGAGTTCTGGTTCCAGTGCGTGAGCGAGTTTCCAAAGCCGCTCTACGTTCCAGATGCGCCGCGCGCCGTTGACCGTCGTGGCGTAGATGTGAGCGAAACCGTGCCTATTGACCACAGACATCGCCGGTGTTCTATCGCGACTTCGACCGATCGCCAGCACCTTGCGGTCTCATAAGCGCTATAAGCGCTGCCTTGCTGCTCCGACGATAGGCTTCCGCGTACAGCCCGAAACTAGGCTCGTTGTCGGCGGCGCAGCTCAGCCGTGGTCGCAAGGGGGCGCAGCGTCCGGGCCCACGCGGAAACTAGGGACCAAGCCGGCGCTGCTACTTTCCCGGTTTCGCTTGTGCTGACCTTGCGTGCCCGAACGGCCTGTACTGCTAGGTAGGGCAACAAGAGGAACCCTCCGGGGAGGACGATCGCCATCACCCACAGCAAGACACGCGGAAACTCTCGATGCACAAGAGTTGACCTTGCATGGTTCGTGCCACCGGGCTTCTTCCGCCGTGCGCCGATAGTTTCACCATCCTGGTTCCTCCCCCACCACGATCTGCGTGTCATGGTGTGGCTCAGATTGTTCGCGGCGTCACCATTTGCCCCAGCGTCTGGCCCAAACAATCGGGCTAACCCGTCAACTCAACGAAGCTCCAGCAGAATTGACACGGGGCTGTATGCCGTGGTTTTCTTCGGGACCGAGGGGAGCCACGCCGTGCTGCAACTACGTCCGAACTGTGGGTGTTGCGATTGCGATCTTCCCCCTGATTCGTCAGACGCGCGCATCTGCTCCTTCGAGTGCACGTTCTGTGTGACCTGCGCGACGCAGCGCTTGAAGGGCATCTGCCCCAACTGCCGCGGCGAGCTCACACCGCGTCCCCGCCGTCCGGCGAGCAAACTCGAGGCGAACCCGCCATCAACGTTGCGGGTGTTCAAGCCACACGGCTGCGGCGAAGGGGCGGCGTGAGAGCTCGGGGGGTGCTGCGCCTTCTTATTGGTCCTGTCGGAGCCGGCAAGACCACCTACGCAGAAGCTTGCCGCTTCCCAGGTGTGAGCTGGGTTAGAACGTAACACCGACGGCGGCATCCAACTCGACATCCATACCTGAAAAGTCGACCTCCTGATCAGAGAAGTCTGAGGACAGTTCACCGATCGAGTACTCAAGCCCACCTCCCAAGCGCAACGAGAACGGTTGCCAGTCCCACTGGTACCCCACGGTTACCTGGGGGGTGAGATAGGTGACGTTGGCGACGTCCTGGGTTGAGTTGCCGGTCTCCGTATCGACGGTGGCTACCTTAAACTGAGTCCCCAGATACTTCACTGCAGGGTAGACATAGAAGCCCTGAAACGTTCGCCCGTCCTTCAGCGGGAAGAACTGCGCTCCTACGCCGGCATGAGAGTCAGTCTGTGCAGATGCCGCCGCGCCGACAGTGGACCCTTCTTATCGCGAGTTTAAGTGCCCGAAGGCCTAGGCAGTCGGGCTCAGTTGTCGAACGTGCCTCGGGAGGTAGCACCGGACCAGACGCGGTCTCGTTGTACGAGTTCTTGGTTCAGATACATGGCGCGGAGTTTCGCGCGATACTGGTCCTGAATCGACTGATGCTGGGGTTGGCCGGCTAGGTCCTGTTGTTCGTGCGGATCTGATCGTAGGTTGTATAGGTATTCTCTGCCGCTGCGCAGGTGCTTCACGAATTTGTACGGCTGGTCAACTACCGCGAGGTAGCGCCCTGAGTAAGGTTGTACTAGGTAAACAGGTCCCTTGCCTGTGCTCGGATCGAGGATGGAATCGCCAAGGAAGTGGTGGCGATAACCGGAAATACCGGCAAGTTGAGCGAGCGTGGGGGCGATGTCTAGCTGAGAATAGTCGCCGTGAGCCCGGCGTTCTGGCGGGACTTTTCCCGGCCAAAGAATGAGCAGGGGCGTCCTGAAGTACTCCTCATAGTAACCCGTCGTGTTGAAGTGCTGGCCGTGCTCATCGACTGGAAAGCTGTGGTCGCCAGTTAGGATAACGACCGTGTTGTCTTTTTCTGGCCATTGGTCGAGCGCCTGAAAGAATTGTGCAAGAGCGCGGTCAGCCGCGTTGACTGAGTTGGCGTAGTTCTCAGCGAAGGACTGCGCGTTCGGGTACATTTGTTTTTCCGATGCCGGCATTCGGTCAAATGGAAAGTGATTGGAAATAGGTGCCAGAGCTGCGAACAGCGGTGCCTGTGGCTTGCTGCTACGCAGTTGATCCATCTGTTCAAAGAAGCGTTGATAGAAGACACGGTCGGAGAGTGCCCAGCCCCAGTGACCGTTCTCATCGCCTGCTTTCGGAAACTCCGCGATGGAGCGCACCTGTGAGAAGCCTGTCGCGCGGTAGAATTGCCGGCCGTTGTCGTACTCCAGGTTGGAGTGGGCCTGGAGGAACAGAGAAAGGTAGCCGTTGTCCTCCAGTAGGGCGGGGGCGCCGTACCACCGGTTATCAGCGAAGCTTGTAGCGATCTTCGCGCCCATGGAAGGGATCACAGACAAGAACACCGCAGCATGCCCACGACAGGTCTGAATAGAGTTGCCGTAGAAGTTTTCCACATACAGCCCCTCTTGCAGCTTGGCGTTGAACGTCGGGGTAATAGCCCGGCCGTCTTCCGTGAGCTTCTCGATGAAATTGGCGTTCAGGGACTCCACCAGGACGAGCAGGATGTGAGGAGGCCTGCCATCGCGCTTCAGCGGCTGCATCGCGCCTGGTGCGTGGCGCCTTTCATAAGGGTACTCAAGATCTTCGGCTTGAAACTCGAAGAGTGGCGCTTCCGTGTATTGGCGAATCGCTGAGCGTAGCAGGTTGGTTACTGGTCCCCAGGTGGTTACTGGGGCAATTAGGATCGCGAGGTACGCCACGCCAAGGCCGACAGCCGCCCATCCCGGGCGCGTTCGCTCCTGCTGGTCGAAGGATCGCAAGCAGCCGAGAAAAACACCGGTCCCGACGGTCGCCCAGATGAGTCCTTCGATGCTGATGTAGTTCACAGCGACTACCAGTGAATCGAAAGCCAGCGAATCAGCGATCGAGTTCTGCGTCAACACGGAGAACTCGATCGGGCTACGCTGTCGAAAGTGGTAACTCAGCCCGGCCCATTGCGTGAAGAACAGGGCCCCCAAGACGGCGTGCCGCAGCTTGGGGCCGTGAGCCACCCTGCCCAGCAATCCGACCAGGACGTTGACCGCTAGCAGGCTATAGCCATAGGACAACACTTCGTGCAGTCCATCTGCCGGGCGGTCAACCCCATGGCTGGCGCGGAACTTCAGAAAGTACACCAGAGTGAGGGCGCTAAACGCGACGTGCGCCCAGGGGAACCGTGACGCCCACGGCCTGGTTTGGGCGAGAATCATCCCCTTCAGCTCGCTCAACATGCGCGCATTAGTCGCTGAAGAGTAGAACCTCGTCAACACCCTCAGACCCTACTGGGGCTTCAACGACGACAGCGGCGGGCGCGCGGTCAACCGCGACTCGGGACCGAACCTGCGACTGTGACCTCGGGGCTGTTGACGAGCACCACCAGAAGCGTGAGTGTGCCCCAGGCCGCTTCGGGGTAGCGATGGTGTGCGGCGGAGACAGCGAGGGTGACCACCGGTTGAAGCAGGGCGGGCGGGAAGACGATGTGCTCGACATCCGTCACCTCGACGTAGAACCCTTGCACTCCCGGCTCTCCGCCACGCGCTACGGTCTCCATCGCGTCCTGCAAAGCGTCCTTTGGATCGTGGCTGCTCTTGACGCTCGCCGCTGCCTGGCTGACCCCGGGTGCCGACAGCACGGCGACGGGAGGCAGACCCAAGTCTGAGCGAGCCTTGTTGAGGCGCTGCACGAAGTGTTCGACGTCCGCGCGATGGTCGTCTGACTTGTGGAGGCGGTAGGTGCTGACGATGGCAGCCACGCTGTCGGACCGCTGCTCGACCACAGGTCCGATCGCGATGCTGCTCGCCTCCGGATCGAGTAGCACGGCGCGTGCGATTGGCTGTTGGAGTGTGTAGCTCAGCCAGCGGCGCGGATCGCGTGAGCCGGTCAGGCTCCCGGTGAAGAGATTGCCGGAGCGAATGGTGCCAGGGACGTCCCAACCTGCCATCACGCCGAGCGCGATCTTGTCGGCTGTCCCGTCCACGGGGCTTTCGCTCTGAAAGTAGTGCGGCGCGAGTTGCGCGCTCGTCACGCTCTGGCGTTGCTCGAGCCGGAGCGTGGGCAGCCTCGCTGCGACGCGCGTTTTGTTGACCAGGGCGATCAAGCGCTCGGTAAAAACACGCGGATCGGTCACGGTCTCGGGAGCCAGGTTCTTGGTCGCAGCGGTGAAGGTGAGTGGAGTGCCCTCGCGGCGGAGTAAGAGCCGCGCCGCCGCGTGCTCCAGCACTCGGCCTGGCGGCAACACCTGCAGGGACACCCACGCGGAGGAGTCATTCGCATCGAGCTGACAGGTCATGCGGAAGCGCGGCGCCGCCACCTGCAGATCGGATTCACAGCCCTTGACGCTGTAGGCCCCGACATTGCTCAGGCCGTGCACGAACGCGGCGGGCATGCGCACGCTGCCCGCTAGCTCGACCCGCCCTTCAGCGTCGGCCACCGTTGACACCTTCTCCCAAGTGATCTGCTCGATCGCTAGGGCGGTAACGAAGACGCCGTGGGTGGAGTCAGCGATCTCAGCCGCGCCGCCTACGTTGGCCTCCAGGGGCAACGACTCGGAGAGTTGCTGAGCGATGGCGGTGTACCAGTCGCTGCGGCCCGCGGCATCTGCGATGGCTTCGAGCGGAGCTGCCCATACGGCTAAGCCCAGACCCAGCTGTGTGGCACCGCACACTCCGGCAATGTGAGCTTCCAGCTGCTGATCCGGCCACGCGCGGTGCTGGGCGAAAAAGCCCGCCGCCTCTCGAGCCGCGCAACTCAGCTGGGGGCTGATGGCCAGGTCCTGACGTTTGGCGTCGGCGACACGCTTGAGCAGCGCTTCGGCGTCGCTGCTCGGCTGTTGCTCCGCCGCCAGTGGTTGCCACTCCTCGACGGCTACCGTCTTTTGATGTTCGCGCGGAGCGCCGCTTCGCGGACGCCGCATGATCTCGTTCAGATCGGTCCGGCTCGGAAACTGCGGCCCCTCCGCTGCCGACTGCCGAGCGGCGCAACCCGTAGCCATCAAACCGATCAGCCCGAGCATACAAGTTGTTCGAACGACCCCACTCCGATTGTTCATCTGTGACATTTGTTCCCGCGTCATGTTGCATGGTGCGCCAAGTGAATCAACGCAATTGAATGCGCTTCCCGACGGGCGTCGGGTATCACGGCCAGTTCAGTGGACAGATCCAGTGAAGCTGCGCTGTCGCGTTGCGTGTTTCACTATTTGTTGGGGGACGCGAATTTTGTTTCTAACGTTCGCTACTTCGAGGCGCTTCCATCAGAACCTATCGCGCCAGCAGGTTACTGAAGTTGTTTGCTTCGGCCGCTGGTAGTTTAGTGCGAAATTGTACCTGGATCCTGGACGCCGACGGCGCTCGGATCAGATAGCGATGACGACACGCGCCGTGCAGCTCAGGCCGCGGCTTAGGTGCTGGCACCGGGCTTTCCGGGCGAGTCACGAATCGCGCGGCGCTCTTGTCCGTCCGCCTAAGAGAGGCACACCGTGAAGGGCCCAGCTATCACACTGCTCTTGCGCGCTAGGGCACGGACCCGCCCGAATGTCAGGGTCGGCGGGTCGCTTCCACGTATCGCACACGCCGTTCTGAACAGGGTGAGATCGACGATAGAGCCGACTAGCGACGCCACCGAGAGCACGCCTTCCTGTAGATACACGCCGACCGCGCCCCCGATCAGCGCAAGGGGCAGGTT